>JAYVXZ010000104.1:0-3709 GCA_043784715.1 Candidatus Adlerbacteria bacterium | reverse complement strand
GTTCTCGCGCATCCGCGTCGTGAAGTCCGGCGACACCGAGTACTCCAAGGGTGATGTCGTTGCCGAGGCAGACATGACTGCAGCAAACGACGCTGCAGAAGCTGCTGGAGGAGAGAAGGCGACCGTCGAACCACTCGTCATGGGCATACTCGATGTCTCGCTGTCACGCCCAAGCTTCCTGTCCGCAGCCTCCTTCCAGAACACGACTCGTATGCTTATCCGCGCATCGATGTACGGCTCCGTTGACCGCCTCGAAGGCCTCAAAGAGAACGTCATCATCGGCCGCCTCATCCCAGCCGGCACCGGCTTCCACGGCTCTCCAAAAGAGAAACTCGTAAACAAGTACGCCCCAGTTGAGCACGCCGACGTCACGGTCGCGCAGGAGACGGTATAGTAGGAAATTAGAATAAACCAGCCTTCGCTAAAGCTTCGGCTTGGCAAGGAAAGTTAAAAGGGCGCCGGGAGTATTTCTCTCGGCGCCCTTTAGCGTATGCAGGGGCGGGGGAAACGAGTAGAATAAGGGCACGTATGAGCGACCAGGTACAGGAAATAAAGGATAGGCTCAGTATCGTCGACGTGGTGGGGCAGTATGTCCAGCTTACGAGGGCGGGGAAGAACTTCCATGCGCGCTGCCCCTTCCATAAGGAGCGCACGCCGTCCTTTAATGTGTCTCCCGAGCGCGGAACCTTTATTTGTTTTGGGTGTGGGGAGAAGGGTGATATTTTCTCCTTTGTGGAGCGGATAGAAGGCGTGGATTTCCGCGCCGCTCTGGAAGAGTTGGCGGCTAAGGCGGGTATCAAGCTTCAGCGAGACTTCACGCAAAAAGAGGAAAATAAAGAGAAGGATGCGCGACTACGAGACGCGTGCGAAGCAGCCACAACCTTTTTCGAGGCCCAACAGGAGAAGCGATCGGATGTTAAAGACTATCTGCGTAATCGCGCAGTAACAGACGAGACGAAGCTTAGTTGGAGACTTGGGTATGCGCCCGCGCGTTGGCAGGATATGTCGGACCATCTTGTGTCCTTGGGTTTTAGTAAAAACGAAATAGCCGACGCAGGACTGGCCGCTAAATCGGAAAAGAAACCTGGTGAGATCTATGATCGATTTCGCGGGCGTATCATGTTTCCGATTGCCGACGCCCAGGGCAGGGTCATCGCTTTTTCGGGGAGAATATTTGAAGAAATGCCGCCTAAAACTTCCGGCTATGCCGGAAGTTCGGCCGACGTTTCGCTGGGCGAAACGTTTAGTGCGAAGTACGTCAATAGTCCTGAAACAGTATTGTTTAAAAAGTCGCGCGTCATGTACGGCTTCGACAAGGCAAAGAACGCCATACGGCGCGCCGACTGTATCCTTATGGTCGAGGGTCAGTTCGACCTCGTGTTGTGCCACCAGTCCGGTTTGCCGTTTGCAGTGGCAATCTCCGGCACCGCGCTCACTCCCGAGCACCTCTCGCTCCTCGGCAGGCTCTCAAAGCGACTGGTGTTGGCTCTTGATGCAGATGCCGCCGGCGTGCGTTCCGGTTTAAGGAGTGCACAGATGGCAATTGCCGCAGGGTTCGACGTGAAGGTCCCGACCTTCCCGTTCGGCAAAGACCCGGCCGACGTCGCAAAGGAAAACCCGGAGTTACTCAAGCAAGCAATACGCACCTCGCAAACGGCTGTCGAATTCTTTCTCGACGCTTTGCGCCCCGCCGGTGGCGGGGTAAAACCGAACGGGGATGATCAACGTATGTATAAAAGAGCCGTCGAGGTGCAGGTGTTGCCACTCATAGCTGCGATGGAAAGTAAGATAGAACAAGAACATTTCGTCCGCATTGTCGCCGGGAGGCTGAACGTCTCTGAGGCGGCGGTTCGCGAAGAAGTAGGGAAGCGAAAACTTGCACCACATGAATTCCCTCAAGATGTACACACTACTGCGCAACCGCTCCAGACTCTGCCGTTAGACGCCATCGACAAAAAAGCTGCAATGCTGCTCTTCAGTTTTACTTCAGGCACTATAGAGTATCACAAACTACTCGAGCTGTTAGGTCCTGAGAAGCTACAAGCGCTTCAGGCGAGGCTCGAGCCAGAGGCAGAGGTATGGCGCTTTAAGTTTGAGGCAGAGTTAAGTGACCACACAAGCGAAGTGATAGCAGGAGACATGCTTCGTGATATTCAGCGGGCAGTTGAAAAAGAGCGCTTTAAGATGAAATTTTTATGAATCTGTGGTATAGTGCCCTCAACAAACAATAAGCAATGGCAAATACAAAGAAGCAAGTAAAGAAAGCTTCTAAACCTGCGCGCGCCTCAAAAAGCGTTGTGGCAAAGGCAAAGAAGTTTCGTGATACCGCCGCAAAGCGCCGGGCTGTTCTGGCACCCAAGAAAGTAGCATCTAAAAAGGTCGTTGCAAAGGTACCGAGCCCAAAGGCCGCAAAAGCGACTAACGAGCGCGACAAGAAAGCCGAAGCTCTGATGGCACGGGGCCGCCAAAGTGGCTTCATCACCTACGACGAAATCCTTAAGTCTTTTCCAACAATCGAAACTGACGTTTCGTTCCTCGAGGAGCTGTACGAAAAGTTTTCGACCGCGCACATAGACGTGCTCGAGGGCGGCGGCATGCTCGAAATAGTTGAAGATGTTCCTGAAAAGGGTTACGCACGCTCCGACTCGCAATATGACTCCATTCAGATGTACCTTCGCGAAATCGGCCGGTACCCGCTCCTCAACGCGCAGTCCGAGCGCGACTTAGCAAAGCGCATCGTCGAAAATGACGCAGAAGCACGCAACCTGCTCGCGCGCGCCAACCTGCGTCTCGTTGTTTCAATTGCTAAAAAATATGTGGGCCGCTCGCCTGACCTCACTCTCCTTGATCTTATTCAAGAAGGAAACCTCGGCCTCTTTAAAGCCGTCGACAAGTTCGACTACACCAAGGGCTATAAATTCTCTACTTATGCTACCTGGTGGATCCGCCAGGCTATCACCCGCGCTCTGGCAGACCAGTCTCGTACTATCCGTATCCCGGTCCACATGGTCGAAACTATCGCCAAGTACAAGCAAGTCTCGCGCCGCCTGAGTCAAGACTTGGGCCGCGACCCACTCGCCGAAGAGATAGCTCTCGAGATGGGCGTCGAAGTCGACAAGATCTATCAAATCGAAAAAATTGATCAAGACACTGTCTCACTCGAATCCCCAGTTGGCGACGCCGACGAAGACGGCAAGTCGGTCCTAGGTGACTTCATCAAAGACGACAAAATTTTGGCACCTGATCAAGAAGTAGCCCGCCGTATATTGGCAGACCAACTCAAGGAAATTCTCGACGAACTTAGTCCTAAGGAGCGAGAAATCCTCAAACTCCGCCACGGCCTCGAAGATGGTATCTACCACACGCTAGAAGAAGTAGGCAAAAAGTTCGGCGTCACCCGCGAACGCATCCGCCAAATCGAAGCCAAAGCCCTCGAGCGCATCCGCACCCACGACAAAGCCAAACGCCTCCGCAGCTACTAAACTATATAAAAAGAAAAGGCAGGACAAAAACCTGCCTTTTTCGTTATAAAAATCTCTCCAAAATCAGAGGCGACGCTTCCGACACACGTCCGTGGTCGAACTAACTGTCAAACACTCGGTGTTTGACAGTTTTCGGTAGGATGAAACGACGAGCTTGACAAATTCGTTATTAAAAGTATAATATCGACAAACGTTCATGGGCACCCGACCCCCTCAATTTGAACGCT
>JAYVXZ010000103.1:0-3774 GCA_043784715.1 Candidatus Adlerbacteria bacterium | reverse complement strand
TACTCAACAACGCGGCAAAGTACACCGAGCCCGGCGGGACCATTGCACTGTCAGCCGCCCTCGACAAAAGCGCACTATACATTCGGGTTACCGACAATGGCATCGGTATCCCCCACGATATGTTAGATCGAATATTTGAACCGTTCCTCCAAGTCGAACAAGGTCGCCGAAGCGAAGGACTCGGCATCGGGCTCTCTCTTGCAAAGCGGCTTGTCGAGATGCACCAAGGAAGCATCACGGTTTCCAGTGCTGGCGTAGGAAAAGGAAGTGAGTTTACCGTTTGTCTTCCCGTGCCTGCGAGCGTCGAGCTGCCTATGCCATCGTCAAACCGGCTGCTTCGACGCCAGCCTGCCCCTGCACTTCCATTATCTATTTTTATAGTTGACGACAATACGCTTGCCGCCGACGGACTTGCTCGGTTACTGACGCACAAAGGCCATACAGTGACCACCGCATACGACGGCACACAGGCCCTTGCAGCTGCGCCCACGCTTAATCCCGACGTTATCGTGCTCGACATAGGCTTACCCGACATGGACGGCTATGCGGTAGCAAAACAGCTTAAAGAAAGAGGCCAGCGTGCATATTTTGTTGCTCTAACGGGGTACGGCCAAGAAGATGACAAACTGAAGGCAAAGCAAGCTGGGTTTGACCATCATTTAACTAAGCCAGTAGCACTTTCCGACTTAGAAGCAGTACTGGTCAACGTCAAACCATTCGCAAAGTCATAAGTGAGTTATTCATCAAAGTTCCATACCACTCCTGGTCTACTAAGAGACATGCTCAAACTTACGCTTCAATCTCGACTTCCGCTTAACAGCGGTAACCATATCCCCCTTTTAGGACTTGGCGTGTGGCAGATACCCCAAGGCAAGGAAACGGAGCAAGCGGTACGGTGGGCGCTTGATGCCGGCTACCGCCACTTTGATACGGCCAAACTCTACGGCAATGAAGATAGCGTCGGTGGAGCTATCCGCGCAAGTAACATCCCCCGCGGGGATATATTTGTGACTACTAAATTGTGGCCAACGGATGCGTTTGACGTAGATGCGGCATACGAATCAAGCGCTAAAAAGTTAGGACTCGACTATATCGACCTCTACCTTGTACACTGGCCTATTCCCCTTCTAGGCGGCCACACGTGGAAAAAACTAGAGTCTTTGTACGAGCAAAAACTCGTGCGCTCGATTGGCGTGAGCAACTATACGCAAACGCAACTCGAAGAATTGCTCAGTGGGTGCAACACCCCGCCAGCCGTGAATCAAATTGAATTTAATCCGTTCACCTACGAAAAAGAGCTACTTGCATACTGCCAAAAAAAAGGTGTCGTGGTGGAAGCATACAGTCCGCTTACTCGTGGTATGCATTTAGACAATGATGCTATATCAAAAATAGCTATGCAGCACAAAAAAACTGCCGCACAAATTATGCTGAGGTGGGCGCTACAAAAAGGCACGGTGATTATCCCGAAGTCGAGCAATAAAGAAAGAATAGCGGAAAATGCTGACGTCTTTGACTTTGAACTAGCAGCCGATGATATGCGCCGCTTAGACTCTGTGTCACGCTAAGACTTACTGCATCTCCGGTGACATTTCTTGTATAAAGTGTCTTCTATCTGCAAAAGAAGGAACATCTGTGCGCTCCACACGGAACGCACCAGTGACGTCTAGCACCGATGGCATAACTAGCTCTTCCCCGCTATGGCTCACCATACTGAGCGCTTTTGCTCCTGCCCCCGTGGGGGTTATAACTTGACCATTTTTTGTTGCACTTGCAGATAGGAAGTGCACTGAGTCAAACGAGTCCAAACCAATAGCGACATTCCCACTTGGCATTTCTTGAATCCATTCCGCAGAGGCGTGCGAAGAGTCGTATGGCATATCGGTTTCAAATGTTTTACCGGTTGTAGTATTTTTCATGGCAATGTGCCACCAGCCGGCGCTTGCCTCTGAAAGCGCTACCGTGACAGTGTCACCCGCATGCACCGAAAGCGGCACGCGCTGTGACGCGCCGGGTAGCCCTTCTATCCACGCTTCGTACGCAACCGAGCCGCCCTGGTCTGCTACTGCTTGCGTACCCGCTTGTATTAAATTTTTATTTTCTATGCCGCCCACACCCACCCACGTCGCGTCTGCTGCAAGCGATTCGCTCGGCATCACAACCGGGACTATCCAACTGCCCGAGACGGCTGTGTACATTCCATCTTTTGCAACGTAGCCGGACCAATTAAGTGATTTTTCAGTCGACGCAGCAAAGGGTAAAGAAGCGGTAGTATCACTAAGAGGCGTTGCCACAAATGACACCTGCGACGCGTGGCCAAAAAAGAAAAGCTGCGCAAGTATAAGCACCGCGGCTACAAGCAAAAGCCTGCCACGTTCAAAAGAGTACCCTTTTACTTTTGCCCCATATGCTGTTGGCATACCGTTGAGTAAACCAAAGTGACACTAACGTTTAGATGAAGACTACAGTCGAGCTGACTTTCGGCGCCAAAACAAAATGTAGTGTGCAGCGAACACAGACCCCAACGCAATGAGTGCACTTCCCACAATGTCCGATGGGTGATGTACACCGGCGGCAACACGTGAAATGCCTACTACCACGGTTACTACCCATGCAATAGTGCCGAGTCGTCGGTTCATAAAAAATACCAACGTCGAAAGCGTTGCAGCCAAAAGCACATGGTCGGACGGAAAGCCGTTGTCAGCCGCGTGGTCTATTAAAGGCGCAAAGTGCCCGACAACAAATGGTCGCGCGTTATAAAAGAGCGCTCCTGCAATTCGACTTACAATAAAAGCGATAGGAAGCGAAATAGCAGACAGTAAAATAAGATATATGCGTTTTTTTCCTTTCAAAAAATACAACGCGTATAGGTATGCGAGCACACAAACCGCAATAAGATATGTTGCGCCAAAAATAATGAAAAGATCCATACTAAAAGTATAACTTACTTCGGGCGGATATCGATATACGTGCGCGTGTATGGCCGCCCGAACCACGTTATCCACAAATAGTTCAAGGAATATTTAAGACTCATGCGCACCACGCCTTCGGCCTTGAGGCGCCTCCCTGAGGTATAGACCGGCAATGCGAACGTCCACTTCACCTTTCCTACTTTGCTCAAGCGCTTCGCCACGTCGGTATCTTCGCCATAAAACGAAATGGTAGTATCATACCCGCCCGCTTTTTCCCACGCAGCGCGACGAATCACAAAGTTACCCCCCTGGAGCATCGCACCCACCCGAAAGACATATTGGTTTAATAGATATGTTACATACCCAACGCCGTAAAATAATTTAACCAGAAGACGCATGAATGAAGACAAATCGTAATAAATAAATGGCCCTGACAATGCAACCAACGTATCGTCCTTTTCCACTTCGTTTAAAACTTTTTTTAGCCAGCCCGCAGGGAGTATAACGTCGGAGTCTATGTTGGCAACCCACTGCCCGCTTGTTGCTTTAAAACCCGCACTGCGCGCTGCGACGAGGCCTTTTGTAGGTTCGTCTACCACCCGCACACCTTCGAATGCTTGTGCTATTTCTTTTGTACGGTCTGTCGAAGCGTTGTTCACGACCACCACTTCTGCGTCGCAAGGAGTGCGCGCCAGTTCTTTTCGTACAGATTCCAAACACTTGGCGATAATCGCCTCTTCGTTATAGGCAGGAATGACGAAACTTATTTTCATTTTTTCGGGGGGAGTAATGCGAAGGCGCCCTTTTGTATATCAAATTTCAGACTAATTAGATACACGGCCCCGCCGAGGAGCGCAAGTAG
>JAYVXZ010000102.1:0-12133 GCA_043784715.1 Candidatus Adlerbacteria bacterium | reverse complement strand
ATCTACTTGAGGGAAAAAGCTCCGACTTTTCCCTCAAGCGAGAGCTACGCCAAATCGTGCTATTTCTTTTGCTTGCGTTGAGCTTCCCGGCCGCTGTTGGCGTGCCGCTCTACTTTTACGCGCAGACGATAGATATGGCTCAGTTCAAACACGAATAAGCCAGTTAGGAATCTAAATCTGAATACACTACGTGCGTGCCTCGGCTCAGTATCTCTGAGCCTTTTTTATACCCGTAGATACCCACTTCGCCTGGATGAGTTTTAAAAATGTACTAGTATACTAGCTACTATGCAATTCAAAAAAGGATTTACGCTCATCGAGCTTTTGGTGGTTATTGCGATTATAGGTATTTTGGCCTCAATTGTTTTAGTATCGCTCAATAGTGCCCGCATAAAAAGTCGTGACGCAAATCGCGTAGCATCTCTTCAGGAAATGGCAAAGGCTATTGCCTTGGTAGACACAGACCCGGTTCAAGCGATGGGCATTTGCACCGGAGCCCATGTTGATGCCTCTACGTGCAGTGGTCCTGCGGGTCTAAACTTTGCAAACTACAAGGACCCAGTGACCCCGGGCACGCCATGCGTAGTGGCTTCGGGTGCAGCATGCCAATATTCGATTTCGAAAGTAGACGGCACGGCGGGGGCGACCACCCAGAATTACGAAATTTGCTCATATATAGAAACACCAACCATAGGATCCTTTGGTCCCGGGCTTATCAGTGTGACAAGCAATACCGGTACGAGTGTCCAAAATGGTTGTTTGTAGTGTCACATCAGCTTTGTTACGGGCAATTTTTGTTTTACTAAAAAGCAGACTGATTTAATTAGTTTCATAATGATAGGGGGTGTATGCTTCATTAAGCTCAGCTTTTGCTGGACTTTTAATTTTCGTAACTTTACGGTTCAGCTTGCTTCTAATAATTTTTTATTAAAAAATATAAACTTCGAAGTTAGCTTATTTTACTAATGTTAAAAATATTTCACACATGAACAAACAAAAAAAAGTAATCTCAACTGTATTAGCGACCATATTTGCGGCCGCCGCTTTCTTTAGCGGTGCGGCAGGTGCTTTAGCGGCAACTCAATATACAATAACGGACTTGGGAACATTCGGAGGTCAAAATTCGTATGCACGTGGAATAAATGCCAGCGGACAAATTGTAGGACAGACAGACCTCTCTACCGGGGAATCCCATGCTTTTTCGTATCAAAACGGTACAATGTCGAATCTTGGTACGTTAGGTGGCAGTTATAGCGACGGGAAAGCTTTAAATGATATAGGACAACTCGCAGGGAATGCTGTAAAGACTGACGGCAATTCTGATGCCTTTCTGTACCAGAACGGAACAATGCAAGACCTAGGGTCATTAGATGGAAGAAGTAGTGCCGCGTACGGTATAAATAATTCAGGCCAAGTTGTAGGTGATTCGCTCTTGCGCGTTAATAATGTCGATAAAAATCATGCATTTCTGTATCAGAATGGCGGTATGTCAGATATTGGAACGCTAGATGGTGTAAGCAGCCATGCCCTAGGAGTAAATAACTCTGGAGTTATTGCCGGTTACCTAGATGGATATGCTAGCGGCGACCCACAGTCGTTTATATACCAAAATGGTGCTATGAAAAATATAAGTACAAGCGTTCTGTTTAGCGCTGCTTATGCTATAAACGACGCGAATACTATTGTTGGGGCTATGCGTGTAGGTGATGCTAGCGGTCCGCTACATGCATATTCGTACAAAAATGGAACTACCACGGATATAGGAACTCTCGGTGGCACGTATGGTGTCGCACTAGGAATTAATTCGAAAGGCCAGATAGTGGGAGACACTAATGACGCATCTTCAACGTATACTGCTTTTCTCTATGATCAAGGACAAATGGTGGATTTGTACAAGCATATTCCTGCAGATTCCGGGTGGACCTCGTTTGCAGCTGCGACAGGGATAAATGATTCGGGGCAAATAATCGGATATGGAAACATAAACGGTAAACAACACGCGTTCCTGCTTTCGCCTGTGGTCCCTGCTACGACGGGTGCGGTCGTAGTTACTAAAACCGCGCAGAACGGCGACGGTAGCTTCGGCATAGTGGGAGATAATGGTTTAGGATCAACCACTATTACTACTGCGAACGGGACGGGTAGCGTCACGTTTGCTGCAGTTGTTCCAGGGACATATCATATTTCTGAAACTCAGAAATCTGGCTGGACACAAACGAATAGTACCTGCAATACAGTTACCGTTTTTGCGGGCGCAACATCTACTTGTATGGTCACAAACACTGTGGTAGCACCATCAGACTCTCTGTCAGCAAATCCGCAATCACTCACTGCTGGATCTTCAACCAAACTGACATGGAGCTCGACCAATGCAACTTTGTGCAGCGGTACAAATTTCTCGACCGGAGGTGCTACTTCGGGCAATACATCTGTATCTCCTGCAACCACGACGACCTACTCAATTACTTGTAATGGGACGGGGGGAAGTGTCTCAACATCAACGACAGTAACTGTGACTCAATTACCATCACCTCCCGCACCCGCAGGGACAACATGGAATCCATCTGACAAAAGTTCGACCGTCGCGTTATCAAACGGCAACCTTACCGCCACAAGCGGCGGCTCAACAAACCCAGGGGCGCAGCCGCAAACAGTACGCTCAACGACTGCAAAATCATCAGGTAAGGTGTATGTAGAAATCGGCATGCCATCTCGCACGCACGATTGGGCCATTGGAATAGCAAACAAACCTTATAACCTTGCGTCAGGTGCGGGGGTGGGAGCCGATAACAACAGTGTCGGATTCTATCCGGTCTGGGCGGTGACAAACGGCACAACCTGGGTGTATGACACTCAAGCGCTTTTCGTGAACAATACGATGGCTAGCGCAGTCGCATACCAAGAATCTCTAACGAGTCAAAATGGCGATACGGTCGGTATGGCAATAGACTTTACCAACCATCTCGTGTGGATGACTGACGCCAAGATGCGCGCACAAGGTAAGAACTGGAACAACAGCACGACGGCTAACCCGGCCACAGGCACCGGTGGTGTTTCTTTCTCAACTGAGACCGGTCCGTATTACTTAGCCTTCAACGACCTCGAAGGCGGGGGAGTAGCAACAGCTAACTTCGGTACCGGCACCTATGTGTACGGTATACCGACCGGGTATGCTTCGTGGAACGGGGCTACGACTACGCCTGCGCCAACCACCACATGGAACCCTGGCAAAAAAAGCACAACAATAACGCTCAGTAACAACAACCTAACCGCGTCTAGCGGTGGCTCAACCAGCCCGGGTATAACTCCACAAACAGTACTTACAACGACCACTAAGACTGCCGGCAAGGCATATTACGAAATTAAAATGCCGACACGAACGCATGACTGGAGTGTTGGACTTGCGAACCAGTCGTACAATCTTGCGTCAGGTGCAGGTATTGGCGGGGATACTAACAGCCTCGGTTTCTATCCGGTGTGGGCGGTAACAGACGGCTCAACCTTTGTGCGGGATACGCAAGCGATCTTCGTCAACAATACTGAAAAGAGCAGCGTCCCATATCAGGAATCGTCGACCAGTCAGAATGGTGATACTGTGAGTGTAGCCGTAGATTTTACTGCTCATCTTATTTGGATTACAGATGCTGCAATGCGTGCGCAAGGACACCCTTGGAATAATTCGGCGAGTGCAAATCCCGCAACGGGTACCGGAGGCATATCCTTCTCATCTATAATTGGACCGTATTATGCGGCGTTCAATGATCTTGAGGGCGGTGGAGCTGCCATAGCTAATTTCGGCGCAGCAACGTTCACTTACGCTCTGCCAAGCGGATTTACCGCTTGGGACAGTCAGTAGAAAATCCTTGTAGATAGAAAAACCGCTTCAGTTTGAAGCGGTTTTTCTATCTACACTTTTAAAAAGTGAGACGCACTGTATACTGATTTTATGTTTAAAACAATACCAGCATTTAGCAGTTTTTCAGTCGATGATATGGCTCGGGCGAAACAATTTTATACCGAGTCGCTCGGGCTTGAGGTAAAAGAAATTCCTGAAGGGCTTGAGCTCTATTTATTCGGGGGGACAAAAATATTTATATACCACTCAACCGATTACACAGCCCCCGAGAACACTATTTTAAATTTTGTGGTCGATGACATCGAAAAGGCCGTCGACGAGTTAGTGAAGCACGGCGTGCACCTCGAGCAGTACGATAAGCCAAATTTTAAAACAGACGCAAAAGGTATTTTTCGCAGTGAAGATGACGTTCCCGGCCCCCTGGCTATTGCATGGTTCAAAGACCCGGCCGGCCATATTTTGTCGGTACTGCAGGAAAAATAAAAAATAACGGATATAGTATAGAGTGTTCGATGCAGTAATTTTGCATGAGTTTGCTATACTATCCAGCGTATGAAGCGACCTTCCAAGTCTCCCATAGTCGGGGTGAGTGAAAATAGTTTTGAAACTATTTTCGAGCAATCTCCTATAAGCACTCAGATATTCTCACCTGAGGGTATTTCGCTTTCAGCTAATGAGGCGTGGGAGAGGCTGTGGGGTGTCAAACACGCAGCGCTCGCTGGGTTGTATAACGTGCGCAAAGATCCACAGCTAAAAGAGCATAAAATTTCTCACCTCATTGAAAGAGCTTTTAAGGGCGAGATAATGGAGATACCTGCTATCTACTACGATACCACAAAAACGAAGGAAATTACTAGTGCGTATTCGCGTCGCTGGGTCAAAGCGATTATATATCCGGTGCGCGACTGCCAGGGTAAAATTCACAATGTTGTATTCCAACATGAAGATATTACCGAGCAAAAACTTGCTGAAGAAAGTCTCCAGCAAAGCCAAGCTCGTTTAAAGGCTACTTGGGATGTTGCGCTTGTGGCCATGGTCTTGTCCGACAAAGACGGTGTCGTGCTTGAGGCAAACAATGCATATTTTAAATTATACGGGTATTCAAAGGAGGAAGTGGTTGGTAAAAAATTCTCGATTATTTTCCCACCTGAGTTCCACGCCGCGGCACAAGAGGGCTATGCAAAAGTATTTTCCGGTAAATCATCCACAGCTATCGTAGAGGCAACGGTGCAATCTAAAGACGGCTCAGTACATGTGGTCGAAGCGCAGTATTCTTTTATCTATGAAAAGAGCAAGAGAGTCGCCCTGTTGTCGGTTATTAAAGACATTACCGCAAAGAAGCACGCAGACTTGCAGCTTTTTAAAGAGCAGGAGCGGCTCAGTTTGGCGCTCAAAGCAGGAAATATCGGGGTGTGGGACTGGGACTTGGTGGATAATACGCTTGAGTGGAGCGACAAAGTATATGAAATACACGGAGTTTCAAAGACTGAAAAACCAATAAGTGTTGAGTATTTTTCCTCCCTTATCCACCCGGAGGATAGAGCTATCGTTGAAGAGGGAATAGAGCAAGCGCTTTTAGGTAAAAAAAACTATAACGTTCAGATTCGAATCATAACACCAAAAGGCGAAGTACGTTGGCTCACTACCTCGGCTATTGTGCATTTTGATACAAAAACTAATGCGGTGCGTATGCTCGGTGCTACCTCGAATATATCCGAATTTAAACGCCTCGAAGAGGAGCGTAATGATTTTATAGGCATAGCTACACATGAATTAAAGACCCCGGTCACCAGCCTTAAGGCCTATGCCGAAGTCTTAGTGCAACGACTGACCAAAGCGGGAGACCGAGACTCAGCTATGCATGTATCAAAAATGAATATGCAGCTTGATAAGCTTGCGAATTTAATTGAAGACTTGCTTGACGTCACTAAAATTGAAGCGGGCAAGCTCCAAATGCGAACCGAGGAATTTGACTTTGACGCGCTCGTGTCAGAAATTGTCGAGCAGTTGCAGCCAACCACCAACTCGCACGACCTGATTATCAAAGGCCGCACCCACAAAAAGATTCGCGCCGACCGCGACCGAACAGGGCAGGTGATAACAAACTTTGTGACCAATGCTATTAAGTATTCGCCCAAGGCCGAAAAAGTGATTCTTGAGCTTTCTGCCAACTCTTCCGCAATATACCTCGACGTGCAAGATTTTGGCGTCGGCATACCCAAAGCAAAGCAAGACAAAATGTTTGAGCGATTTTACCGCGTGAGCGGCCATGACAACAAGAACACGTTTCCCGGCCTGGGGCTGGGATTGTATATTTCAAAGGAGATTATAGAGCGGCAAGGCGGGACCATTTCGTTTAAAAGCGTCCAAGGGAAAGGGTCTGTCTTTAGCTTTGCGCTTCCTCTAAAAGTGGTGTTACATAAGAAGCACTCGTAAGACCCATGACTACGGCAAAAAAAATTTTAGTAGCAGACGACGATTTGGCTATTTGCGAGTCCCTCCAGCTCATGCTGCAAGAAGAAGGGTATGAGGTAGTTATTACGCTCGACGGTGGAAGCCTCTCAAAGCTGCAAAAAGGTATGTTTGACCTCGTACTATTGGATGTGTGGATGTCCGGGCACGATGGCAGTAAAATTTGCATGAACCTTAAAGCCGATAAGGAAACACAGATGATACCAATTATACTTATGACTGCGCGCCGTGATGCTGAAAGGATAGCGCTCGACGCGGGTGCGGATGATTTTCTCGCCAAACCATTTAGTATGGTCGAGCTGCTAAATAAAGTAGCGAAACAACTTTAAAAGTTAGTACCTATCCACCTATGCCACCCCAAGACTCAACCTTATCGGGCAAAGAACTACGCGTTTTGGCGCATGACATTCGAAATTTACTTGGCGGTATAAGCAACTATGCCCAACTACTCCAAATGCTCGTCGCTAAGCACGGCTTAGAGCAAGAAGAATCTGCCGCCCAGTCAATAGTTACAATAGTCAGAAAAATTGACGAATTACTCATCGAGCGTATCGACACTCCAAAGTCACAATAAAGTTTTGCACGTGTTCAAGTACTCCAGTCACCGATCGTTGGTTTTTTCGTTTAACAATGGAGCGCTGTTAAACACTGCGCTTTTTGCTGGCTCGGGAGCTGTGCGCAAGCGGAGCATTGTGCGGGGCTACCTTGTATGCGAGCGTCCGCGTTACCGCCCGCTCCGGCGCTCACGTTGGGGTTAGGTGGGACAAAGGCTGAAGTGCTCGTAAAGGTGATGCTTTTTGGCATATCAAATTTCTTTGCGTCCGGGGTCCACACGGTGCACTTGTAGTTCATAGTTGAGTTGTAGTCGACACCTCTCGTTGTTTTATTGCTGGCCTCTGTACTGACACTGCTTTTAAAGCCAACAGAACTCATAGAGGTCCATACGTAGCTTGTGCTGTCCTTCGTTATCATGTGCGCGTCAATATTTCCATTTGCGCTTTGTATGGTGAAGTCGCCTGCAACCATGCCGTTTGCTATGTACATCGTGCCGCTCTCAGTCCCCGAGGCTGTGGTCGAAGCAAATGTACAGGCAACTGGTTTGTTTGCTTCAACAAGGGCACGCAATGACTGACCCTGCTTTGTATTTCCACCACTTGGGACTGCCGGAGCGGTGCCAATAGTCGGTGCATGCGTTGTTTTGTTACCTAAAAACAAAAAACCTACTAGGGAAATAGCAATAATTATGATCAGCCCAACAATTGCTTTAGTGTTCATACATAAAGCCTACCATGCTATTTCGGGATGAAAAGTAGTGATACTTCGGGGTATAGCCTATGTAAGATAGTTTTTAGAAACAGCTTTTGACTTCCCTTTTATTTATTTGTATCTGCGTTTTAGTATGTACGTAAAACCTGTCAGCATTAGTGACATTACTCCATGATGCTTTCTATCAAAAAGAGGCAGTAGGTAAAAATTATATGTTTGGTATACTGAAGAAATTATGAACATAATATTCCTAGCAATAGGCGCTTGTGTCTTCATCTTTGTTTTAGTGGCTGTCATGAAGTCTAGCCCGCAGGACGCCGACGAAGAAGCGGCGCAGGAAGCTAAGCATGCTTCGCCTGAAGAACTCGACCATGCCCTCCATCCATCTCCAAAGACTCCAGAGGGGGTGGCAGATGAAAACGAAATGTACGAAGACAAATAATGGAAAGCAAAGATGCCGGTACCGGGCGACGACGGGCGTATATTTTATTGGGCATCATAGGGCTTATGGAAGCGGTGGCGTTTTTGCTGCTTTTTTTGCATCCAACATCTAAACCTCATACTCCGGACTCTACAATTAAAACGAACGAACCTACAAGTAGTCAGTCACGTTAAAGTCATATGTAGGCATAGAGGTATACTGTACGTATTAACCGTCTAACACTTTTCCCAAATGAATTACAACGTTAAAGGCACCGGGTTACAGGTAACTGACGAAATTCGAACCTATATCGAGAAGCGCCTAGCGCATGCCGACAAATTTTTGCAGCATGACTCGACCGCCCACGCCGACGTTGAAGTGGCATATCATATCACTGAAGGGAAGCACTACCGCGCTGAGTTTACCTTAGCCTCTGAAGGCGAAGTATTTCGCGCCGAAGCGCTTGGCGACACCCTGCACGAGGCTATAGATGTAGCGACCGACGAGCTCACCCAAGAGTTACGTAAAACAAAAAAGAAAAACCTAAGCCTGACCCGCCAAGGAGCGGGCAAATTCAAAGACTTCATCCGCGGGTTTACGGACCGATTATAGATTATTGTTGTCCACGTAGAAAGTCGGCATAACCCATTTCTTTTTTGCCTTCAGGGGTAACACGAGTGATGATAAGTTCGTTATTTTCCCATATGGCATCTTTAATGATGACTCTTTTGCCTGCTTTTGAAAGGAAATAAGGTTTTGGGCTCTTATCAAATGCTTTTATTTTAAGAAAGTTTTGGCGAGGGTTGGAGGTGAGGTCAATAAGCGCATCTTGGTCGGTAAATTTTTTTGTGTACGTTGCATCAGCGTGATTCTGCTCCTCCGAAGGGATTTTGCCCTCTACCCAAAGTGGCAGTACTTCTGAAAGTAAATTGCCGCCTTCGGTTGCTAAAAATTCCTCGAATTCACTGCCTTTGGGGGGCCATGCTTCTTCTTCGAGTTCTATTTTTGCTTGCACGAGTATCGGACCTTCGTCCATGCCGGCACTTAACTTCATTATTGTGACACCCGTCATACGTTCGTCCTCTAGTATCGCCGAAAGCACTGGCGAAGGGCCACGGAATTTCGGCAAGAGCGACGGGTGAACATTAAGTGCTCCGTGCTTGGGCATAGCAAGCACCGCTTTTGGAATTAGCTTCGCGTACATTGCCACGACGAACACGTCCCAGTCGGTGTTGCCGAGCTCGGCAAAAAATACTTCGTCTTTTAGCTTCTCGGGTGTTACTACATCTATCTTGCGCTCTAGCGCCCACTTTTTGACCGGCGTGGGAGTCATCTCCATGCCGCGCCCAACCGGTTTGTCCGGCGCGGTTACAATAAGTGCGGGCACCAAGCCGTTTGCTTCGAGTCGGTCGAGCACGAGGGTCGCAATGTATGGAGTGCCAAAAAAGGCAAAGAGTGGTTTAGTCATTTGTTTCTTCTGATTCTGATGCTTTATTTTTTTCCTGACCTGCTGTTTGCTTCGGCTTTTTTACAACTTCGTCGCGAAGCTGCTCGGCTTTGTCTGTGTATAGTATGCCATCAAGGTGGTCGCACTCGTGCTGGAAAATGTGCGCGACAAGTCCGGTCGCGTGGTACGTAAAGACAGTGCCGTCAATGTCCTGCGCCTTTACGCTCGCGCGCTCATGACGGATGACCGATCCATACTTACCGCGAACCGACAGGCAGCCTTCGGACATTTCTTTTTTCTTTCTTGAAAGCCGGATAATTTCCGGGTTTATAAACACCATATCCTCCGGCGTATCGGCGTCCTCGTCCTTGTCGTCTGAGTGTATTGCGCGGCCAGCTATGACAAACAGCCTAAACGACTGGCCGACCTGTGGGGCAGCAATAGCCACGCCAAACTCTTCGTCGGCAAGTACGCGGCTCATTTTGAGTAGCAGGCTCTGGAGTTTACGCGAGCCAAAATCCTTTTTGGGGATAGGCTTGGCTATTTCGCGCAGTATTGCCGCGCCTGCTTGGACTATCGGGTCTTTCGTCATAGTAAAACGCTATTACTATGACATGTTTTATAAAAAAAGAAAGCGACTTGAGTTTGCTAGAATACTCCTATGCAGCATATATCCTCGCACATGGCCGGTGGTCCCGAGAAGAAAAAAGACCGCAAGACCGAACGTGGTGAACTCATGCGCTACTTTATCCAAAAGCTCAACATCACGCGAACGCGCGACGGCATGGTACCGCTTACTATGGGGCGAATTGCGAAGTCGCTCCAAGTTATACCTACCCCTGACCTCTACTTTTTAAAAAGTATTTGCGACGACTCTCAAAAGCGCGGCGATGTAAATTCGTTTTCGAAAAGATTCTGGTGGGAAATAAACCCCAAGAAACATACCGAGGAGGCGATTAAAGCGCGTGCAGCCAAAGATGGTGCAAGGTTCGGGGCTGGGGTACAATCCAACTTTGCGAAGCCCCGAAAATATAATACAAAAAAGAAATCAACAGAATATGATTCGTGAACAATTTACAGTCGAAGGCTTAAACGGTAAAAAGACGCTGCTAGGCACCATTGCCGTAGGTGGTGCTAAAAACGCCGTGTTGAAATGCCTTGCAGCCACCATCCTTTTTGACGATACCGTTTCGCTTGAAAACGTGCCTGTTATCGAAGACGTTGAAAGGATAAGCGAACTTTTGCGTGCTGCAGGAGCCAGTGTGAATTCGCTAAAGCCACATTATCTTGAAGTCGAGCCTCCAATGGAATGGAATTCGGTATTAGACAAAGGAATTGCCGAAAGACTTCGTGCGTCCATTGTTTTTACCGGGCCTATGCTTGCGCGTACCGGCCAAGTGTCATTTCCATTCCCCGGCGGGTGCGTGCTCGGTGAGCGACCAATCGACCTTTTCTTGCTGGGCTTCGAGGCTATGGGCGCGGTAGTTGCTGAGGACGAAGAGGGGTATTTTACCGTCTCTTCAGGCGGCAAACTGAAAGGAGCACATATTATTTTCCCGTTTGTGTCAGTGACTGCAACCGAAACGCTCATGCTCGCCGCAGTGCTAGCAGAAGGTGAAACAACAATCGAAAACGCAGCCATGGAGCCTGAAATTAGCTCGCTTGCGACATTTCTGAACTCCTGTGGCGCACACATTGAAGGTGCCGGGACGTCGGTTATAAAAATTGTAGGTGGGCAACTGCTACATGCGGCAGGGAAGGTGTACCTGACGCCACCGGACAGGATTGAGACAGGGAGTTTTATGCTGCTCGCGGCACTTGCCGGAAAAGGGGTGACGGTTACCCATTGCGAACCAAAACATGTGGGCGCGCTTATCTCGATTCTTCAAAAAGCCGGTGTGCCGCTTACGATTGGCACAAACACAATAACTGTTATGGCCGGTAACATACCCAACAAAGCGTTTAAGAGCGTCTCGGTCAGGACCCACGAGTACCCGGGCTTTCCAACCGACCTGCAGGCGCCTATGGCAGTATTCCTAACGCAGACCACCGGTGAGTCCACAATATTGGAAACTATTTTTGACGGCCGCTTTCGCTATGCCGACGAACTCGTTCGCATGGGCGCAGATATTACCATCATGAACCCCCACAAAATTCTCATTCGTGGGCCGCGGCATTTTACCGATAAAAACCTCGAGAGCCCCGACCTGCGCGCCGGCCTAGCCTACCTACTAGGGGCCATTGTGGCTGAAGGCACCTCAACCATTGAAAACATCTACTTAATTGACCGCGGCTACGAACGCATAGAAGAAAGGCTCTCAAAACTTGGGCTGAATATTAAACGAGAAAGTTCAAAATAAATAAAAAATTCCTGACCGCAGTGAAACGGTCGGGGAAGGTGTCGATTAAAAGATCATGTCGAGCTTAAGAATAGTGCCGTTGGGTTGCTTTATGGTAAGGAAGCCGTCTTGGTCCATGTACCGTGCGGCAACCCGCAGAAGAGCCAGTGCTTTTCGGGGCATTTCTGAGCGATCTCTCACGGTATAGGTAGGTGACAATTCATCTATCTCCCTACCTGTTCTTCTACTGATCTTGAATACTGTGCCTGTCATGTCAGACCTCCGTTCCTAACGAAATTGAATATAAATTAAAAGCATTTTTTGTCAAGTTT
>JAYVXZ010000101.1:0-12372 GCA_043784715.1 Candidatus Adlerbacteria bacterium | reverse complement strand
AATTTTTTGTGCCTCAAATTCTATCCCATCGTCCCACGGATGAAATCCTAAGTCGTTGCCAAAAAATATACCGTTTGCAGGGACGCCGTGGAGTGCTTGGGGCACGTCTATCAATTGTAGCTGGAGTGGTCCGGTGAGAGTCCCTTCGGGCATAACGCATCCAAGCATTGATGTTGAGTACCCATCAATAAAAGGAGATACGACGAGACTTTCAAATTGGGTATCGAGCGTCAGTTTTGCAATACAACTTTCAAAATCTTGGAGCGTGTTGATAAAAAAAGTCCCTTCATTCCCACCGGTTTCCTTGTCGGCACGTTGTACGACGAACGCTCCTTCAAATTCTTCCCATAGTTTTTCAAAAGCGAGCGCTAGAAAATTGGCTCGGGGATAGATGATAGAAGAGAGAGATGATAGGTCGAGCCGCTTAACTAACTCCCTAAAACTGCCTTTATACATGACATCTTTAAATGTTTGTGGGTCGTTACCTATCCAGCCTATATTGAGTCTGGTTAAGTCTTTTACTATTTTTTCGGTCATCGTATAAAACATCAGCTTCGGGGTATTTTTCTGTGCGCGTATAAACCCCTGGAAAATGTGGTTCCCAATTAAATAGCCGGTGCCATGTACTTTTTTTGCGAGCTCGGGATGTTGGTCTTCAAGCACGTGCATCTTCAAAAACTGCTCCATAACGTCGACGTCGGTCGAGCGATTGATAGTATAAATAGAATAATTTTTATGAAAAAAAGATGGTGCTATACGTGTGAAGGGTGTGATGCCAACTGACACAATTGCGGTCTTTTCCATTTCAGCAATAACCTGGTCGATGTCAGGGATAAGGTGTCGCCATTGCTCCGGGCTATATGCTGTGGGATTCATGTATATAGAGAATAACAATAAAACAAATAAATCAGTAGGGCAGAAATAGATAAGGCGGTAGTTGTCTTTCGACTCCCACCGCCCTTTGTTATGCCGGTTATTACTCCTGCATTGGCAACGCCTTGACGGCAGTTGCATAGGTACCCTTGTCGCCCTTCTTCCAGCGCAGCAAGATCTGCTGCTTTGGCTGAAGGAGGGGGAAGCCGCCGCGGCTCATCTCCGGCATGCCATCCTTGTTCAGTATGGCCTGCAAGTTGATATAGACGTCAGTCCCGTCCTCTAGGAGTGCCCGACCCATGACGATCGGGTTGAAGAAGGTGACCACCCCTCCGACCCAACCCTTGTCTCCTTCCGGGAACGCGGGAGGGTCCCACCCGACGACCGGCAGCTCAGACACTGCGGCGATATCACAGTTGTCGAACTCAGTCGCCAGAGCCACAATCTTCGGCCCCATGTTCCTCATTGTTTTGAGGTATGAGGCGCCCGGGTAGGCCTGTTCCGACCAGAGCGGCGACACCGTATAGGCTTTGTCGCCGACCATGCAAGAGCCAAGGCTGCCTGCGTCACCCTCGAACTCCAGGATCTCTCCAGCCCAGATTTCTTGGACGCTGAGGAAGAACTTGCCGCCGCGGGTGAGTACGCTCACCTGCAGTTGCATGAATGCCCCACTGTTCAACAACAGGACGATGTCCGCATTGTCGACGTTGCGCGCTCGGGTGTGAGGCACCGTCACACCATTCATGTTGTTCCACTCAATTGGAACTTCGATAAACGGTATTTTGCCGGAAGAGGCGTCAGTTACGTCTCCGCCTTGTGCGAAGAAGACACCAACCACGTTAGCGCTTAAATTCGCCGCAAAGCGAACAAAAAGCGCGGGCGGAGTCGAATTGGCCAGATTAATCCCGGCCCAGTAGTAGCCGCCGGAATCTTTTTGACCCTCGAGTTCGAAGTTGCTGATGTAGACCATCAGCTCCCCAAACAGATCATGGATCCAGCCGAGCGACGACCTCTGTCCTCCCTTGGCGTGATTCCATTTCCTACGGGTTTTCTTCGAAACCTGCGGGATTGTCTTGGGCTCATAAAGATTGATGCCCTTGGCAGCAAGCTGATCTGCTAAAGTGCCGCTCATGTTGAGCTCCTTTTCGAGTTGATTGTTACTACCGGCCGAATGGCGGTAGGACTTGCCACTTACAAGTTTAGCATAGAACTGCAGGAAAGTCAAGGTGCTGTATTGAGTAATAGAAAAGGCGAGTCATGGGGTGACTCGACTTTTTAGCGTGTGGTTATGGGTATTGGTTCAAGGTCATCGGGTTCGGTGGGGAAGCAGTGGGTGTGGTGCATGAAGGCTGGTGGATTCAGGCGGAATTCGCGCGTGAGGACCCAGTCGGTGAGTTGGTCAGCCCAGATCTTATGGGCAAAGGGGCACAACTCGGCAAAGTGGTCTAGTACACTAACGGTCATGTCGTAGGACATTTCTGTTAAGTGTTCAACAAGCGCGGTCCATATTTCGGGCTCGTTGATATAGAGTGCCGCATCGATAAGCCAGTGACGGGCGGCTGCTCTTTGTTTTGGTCGCTCGCCTTCTTCTGAGGCAATCAGCGCATTCTCAAGACCATCTTCAGTGAACCGGGTAGTAAAGGTCACGAAAGAATAATTGATAGCGGGCGAAGGCGCATAGCTGTCGGGGAATTGAACTGCGTCCACGGGGCACCTATGGGTATGGGGTAAAAGAAATCTAAAATTATTATATATCGCAATTAAGATTTGTCAAATTTTTTACAAAAAAATAAAACCGCTACTCCAGCGGTGGCGAACGACCCCTATTTCTTGGGGTTTGATGTATTTCGATAGTTGGGCTTGGAGCTTGTGTCGAGCAGCTTAAGGTGCTTCCTCAAGGCCTTTAGGCTATGGGGAAACCCCGACGATGCACTGGGCTTGGAGTTAAAGCGTTTCCGCTGCTCCTTTTCAGTGGGTATATTCAAGCGGAAAGGTGCATATAGGGGTGCTGCGGCGTCGAACATCATTTCGTCCTCCTGTGTTGGTGAATCAAGCCTCAAATCTGTTCTTTTTCGGAGGCTCATCATGCGTGCTTACGACATCTTTCTCAACAAATGGGTTACGGGAAGTCTGGTAGGTAAAATAACATCCTTTTCATTAAAACACAATGAAGCTCACACATGATGTGGGTGTATAGTTTTTCGTATCTTTGGCAGGGGAGAGGATTTCCCGTACAATGGCTCTACTATATATAGAGATATTATGATAAAAACTCACGGGATGAAGCAGTCACAATTATTTTCCAAAACGCGTCGCGAGGCGCCTAAGGACGAAGTTTCGAAGAACGCGCAGCTGTTAGTGCGTGCCGGTTTTGTGCATAAGGAGATGGCGGGCATTTACTCTTTTTTGCCGCTGGGTTTGCGTACGCTCAATAAGGTGATAGAGATTATTCGCCAGGAAATGAACAAGATAGGCGGTCAAGAATTGTTTTTGGCGTCGCTGCAGGGGAGCGAACATTGGGAAAAGACTGACCGCTGGAGCGAAGAGTCTATTGATGTCTGGTTTAAAACTAAACTCGCGAGCGGCGGCGACTTGGGGTTGGCACCGACCCACGAGGAGCCTATTACCGCTATTATGAAAGAGCATATTTCGTCTTACCGCGACCTGCCGAAGTATGCGTACCAATTCCAAAACAAATTTCGAAACGAGCTTCGCGCCAAAAGCGGCATCATGCGCTCGCGCGAGTTCATCATGAAAGACTTGTACTCTTTTAGTCGGGACGAAGCTGAGTTTCGAAAGTTCTACGAAGCGTGCGCCGAGGCCTACCTCAAAGTGTTTGCACGTGTTGGCCTCGGGGATATAACCTATCGCACCTTTGCAAGTGGTGGTTCGTTCTCGAAGTTTAGTGACGAATTCCAAACAGTATCAGACGCAGGCGAGGATATCATCTACGTACACAAAGCCAAAAAAATTGCAGTTAACAAAGAAGTGTATCTGGACGAGGTGTTAGAGGAGCTCGGGCTCCCAAAAGACGAGCTTGTTGAGGAAAAATCTATAGAGGTGGGGAATATCTTCCCGCTTGGTACGCGATTTTCCGACGCGCTTGGGCTCACCTACCGCGACGAAGAAGGCAACGAGCAGCCTGTTATTATGGGCTCCTATGGCATTGGCCCGGCGCGACTGATGGGGACCGTCGTCGAGACATTCGCGGACGACAAAGGGATTGTATGGCCCGAGGACATCGCGCCATTTCGCGTACACCTCATTGAAATTTCAAACAATAACGATGATGTGTCCAAAGAAGCGGCAGAGCTGTACCGCGAATTGGGCGAAGCAGGTATCGAAGTGTTGTGGGACGACCGCGAGGCGCGCGCCGGCGAGAAGTTCGCCGACTCCGACCTCATCGGCATCCCGCTTCGCGTGGTAGTGTCCGAAAAAACGCTCGCAGCGGGCAAGTTCGAATGTGTTGAGCGCTCCACCGGTCGCGTGTCGCACAAAAGTATTTCTGAGCTTATTGGCCACCTTACAATATAAGTTTGAGGGAAAAAAATAAGTTTGGTAGAGGCTTTCGAAGCGCGTCGGCGCAAGAACTTGAGCGATTTTTATTAGCAGGAAAAATCGTGTACTCTCCCAAGCTTAGTTTTTCTCAGATCAAATTCCCCGTACAATGAAAAACCCACTCTCTAAAATATTTCCGCTTCTTTCCAACGATGTTGGCATCGACTTAGGCACTGCCAACACGCTCGTGTATTTGCGCGGGAAGGGTATTGTCGTGAACGAGCCATCTGTTGTCGCGGTCAATCATAAGACCGGCCAAGTGGTCGCTGTGGGCACTGCTGCAAAGGAAATGCTAGGCCGCACTCCTGTCCACCTCACTGCAGTGAGACCGCTTGTGGACGGCGTTATATCCGACTTTGAAGCAACTGAAGAGATGCTCGCGTACTTGATAAAGCGCGCGCAGGGAGTCTCGCGCCGTATACTGGGGCCCCGCGCGGTCATTGGCGTCCCGTCCGGCATCACGAACGTTGAGATGCGTGCTGTTAAAGATGCAGCCCAAAACGCAGGAGCACGCGAGGTGTATATAGTTGAGGAACCCATTGCCGCGGCGCTCGGTATCCGACTGCCCATACGTGACGCGTCGGGGTGCATGGTGGTCGATATTGGCGGCGGTACCACTGACATTGCGGTACTTTCTCTCGGAGGTATTGTGCGTGCCAAAAACCTGCGCATAGCAGGGGATAAACTCAATCAAGATATTATTGGGTATGTGCGCTCAGAATTTAAAATTCTTATTGGCGAGAAAACAGCAGAACAGGTCAAAATAGCAATTGGTTCAGTCATAGAGACTGAAGGTCGACTCGAAGCGGTTGTACGAGGGCGCGACCTCATAACCGGCTTGCCGCGCGAAATTTTGCTCACTGACTCTGACATCCGCGAAGCGATTTCACAGTCGATAGACACGTTGGTCGAAGGCGTGCGCGAAGTGCTAGAGACAACACCGCCGGAAGTGCTCTCCGACATTATGCGCTCGGGGATAGTGCTCACCGGCGGCGGGGCTCTACTCAAAGGGCTTGATGTACTGCTTGTCCAATGGCTTAAGGTACCGGTCATTGTGGCGGACGATCCGCTGACGGCAGTTGTTCGCGGTACCGGCGTTATCTTGGAAAATTTAGAGTTGCACCAAGACATTTTGATGGAACATGAAGAAGACATCTCGTAACCGAAAAAAATCGCCACTTCAACTGGCTTTTATACTGTGTCTTGCGGTTGGGCTACTCGTCGGAACACTTTTTTTGCGTACTACTTTTGCCGGGTTACTGTGGCGCATAGTGTCACTCACTGTATTGCATAACCCGCTCAACATTTTTTCCGGCCAATTCACCAGTAAAGCGCGTCTATCGTCTGAAAATGCTCAACTGACAGCAGTGCTTGCGTCAACAAGTGCGGCGCTTGCAGACCGCAGCTTGCTGTATCAAGAAAATCTCGATCTTAAAGCCCGTATGGGCAGAGACGGTTCTGTACGCACCGTGCTCGCGGGGATTATTATGCGTCCACCAGGGGTGCCGTATGACACGCTTATAATCGATGCGGGCAAAGCGCAAGGCGTGTCCGTGGGTAACTATGTGTCTGCTGGAGGCTCGACGCTTATAGGCGAAATTGACGAGGTGTACGCGACTAACGCTCGTGTGGTTCTTTTTTCGGCACCGGGCGAGTCACATCAGGCACTCTTGCTACAAAATGATGCGCACTCGGCAACGCCTCTGACTGTGGAGGGTCAAGGAGGCGGCTCCATGATTGCCGAAGTCCCGGCGCACACGAAAGTGGCTGCAGGCGACTCTGTTGTCTTTCCGGGTATCGTTGATGGGATGCTTGGAGCCATTTCGCACGTCCAAATAAAAAATGGAGAATCTTTTGAAAGGGTGTACATTCAATTAGCAACCAACCCGCTCGCACTTCGCTTTGTCGAAGTGTTGAGTCGGTAACATGATGGTCTCACTTATAGCAGTTGGGCTCGCAGTACTCGGACTTTTGCTACCATTTTGGGGTTTCGTATGTGTAGCGCTTATAATTGCAGTTGTGGCAGGTAATTGGCCGCTCGCGCTTACTTTGGGACTGTGCGCAGATATTTTGTATGGCCATCCTGTTGGGATGCTCCATATGCTGACAATACCATTTACGCTTGGGGCAATTGTACTGGTCTGTACCCGTTATTTTTTTATGACCCAGATGCGCGACCAAGGACCCAACAGGCTATAAAAAGTATTTCAAAAGAGTATACTGGTTCCTAATGTGGCCTTTATTTCGACGTCGAAAGCGTGTCCGTGCTGAAATCCAGCCGGATGAAATATTTATAGACTCTTCAAATGTTTCAGACCTCAATCGCGACCAGTTTGAAGGGCGCATTGAACGCCCGCTCAATAGTCGCTCTTTCTTCCTGTCCGGGGGAGTATTATTGCTCGTATTTTCAGCACTGTTACTGCGGGCCGGTAATCTCCAGATTGTGCATGGTGCAACTTTTGCGAAACAAGCGCAGGAGAATCAGTCATCGCAAAAAGTGCTTTTTGCTGACCGAGGCGTTATCGTCGACCGTACCGGGCTGCCGTTGGCATACAACGAGCATCAACTGCCGCAAGATGGCACTGCAATAAAAGATGATTTTCCTACTCGTATGTACTCCTCGCTTCGCGGCATAGCGCACGTTGTGGGCTATGCGAAAGCGCCGGCAAAAGACTCCTCAGGCGTATACTACCGCAGCGCATTTATGGGCGTAGATGGCGCCGAGCGTGCATACAACAAAGTGCTTGCCGGCAAAAACGGCCTTAAGCTCACCGAAACAGATGCTCACAGCAAAGTAGTAGCCGAAAGCGTCACGCAGCCGCAAGAAACAGGCGGGCAAGTAACATTGTCAATTGACGCAAAGCTCACGCAAGGGCTGTACGACACTATTGCAGCGCGGGCACAAGAGTCAGGATTTCAAGGAGGCTCGGGCGTTATTATGGATGTGCAAACCGGCGAGATTCTTGCACTCACGAGCTACCCTGAGTATTCACTAACTTCGCTTGCCACGGGCGACCAGCAGGCTATGCAAGCGATCAACGCGGACAAACGTCAGCCCTTTCTTAACCGTGCGACAAGTGGCTTGTACGCACCCGGCTCAATTGTAAAGCCAATTGTGGCAACTGCCGCACTCACCGAAGGCGTTATCAATGAAAACAAACAAATTTTATCTACCGGTTCAATAAGCATTCCAAACCCCTATGACAAGACGAAACCATCGGTGTTTCGCGACTGGCGCGCGCAAGGCTACGTTGATGTTCGAAAAGCTATAGCGGTGTCGTCGGACGTGTATTTTTACGAAGTAGGCGGCGGTTTCCAAGACCAGCCGGGGTTGGGTATCGAGAAGCTTGATAAATATTTTAGAATGTTCGGCTTTGGCGTTGATGCAGGGTTGGTTGGCTTTCCCGAGCAAGTAGGGAATATCCCAACTATTGCCTGGAAAGCAAAAAACTTTCCGAAAGACCCGACCTGGCGCATAGGCGACACCTACCACACCGCTATCGGCCAGTACGGCATGCAGGTCACGCCGCTCCAAGCAGTACGAGAAGCGGCGGCGATAGCGAATGGCGGAGAATTAGTAACGCCAACGCTGCTTGCAAGCTCAACCAAAAATAGTACGACGCTTCCGGTGAACCAGCACGCGCTGGAAGTTGTGCGTGAAGGTATGCGTCAAGGTGTGACCGAGGGTATAGCAGGTGCCGTTAATCTGGACTTCGTGCATGTTGCCGCAAAAACAGGGACCGCTCAAATCGGCATGCATAACGAATATATTAACTCTTGGATGATAGGCTTCTTCCCGTATGAGCATCCTCGCTATGCGTACGCGGTGGTGTTGGAACGCGGGCCGGCGCATACACTTATGGGTTCGCCCGCCACGGTAGGTCAGTTTCTGCTTTGGGCACATGAAAATACTCCGCAATACTTCCCACAATGACCAATGCCGGTTAAAAGTAACAACCAAGCCACTATTGACTAACATGTATTTTTTGTTAACCTACTGTAGCTAACAATCATCAATTTCCCACATATGACAGAAGAATTTATATCACAAGAAAAGTTTGAAGAATTGACCCACGAACTCGAAGCGCTCCGCACGACACGCCGTCGCGAAGTAGCCGAGCAGCTTGAATATGCCCGCTCGCTGGGTGACCTCTCAGAGAACGCCGAATACCAAGAGGCGCGCGAAATGCAATCGTCTGTCGAAGAGCGTATTCAAAAGCTCGAGACAATCCTCAAAAGCGCTAAAATAGTTCGAAATACCAAGACCGATATCGTCGGCATGGGCTCGAGCGTGTCGGTACAAAAAATAGGCGCCGAAGAAAAGCACAACTACATCATCGTCGGTGCTGAAGAGGCCGACCTTTTTGCCGCAAAAATTTCCTACCATTCGCCGCTTGGTGGCGCACTCCTCGGCAAAAAGAAAGGCGACGAATTCTCCTTCCACACGCCAAAAGGAACGCAAAAGTACAAAATTTTAAAAGTAGAGTAACACCAGTAGGTCTGGGTTATGAGATCCCGGCCTGCCGGGATAAGAGTAAATAAAAAAGGCCGACAGGGATAGCTATCGGGCCGATTGCAGGTTTTGTACCGTTATTCTTGGATACGCTGTCTCCTTGAATTTTCTCGTTATCTTATAGTGATATTCTCCTTGCCTGACTTCAATGAGAAGGTCCCCGTCATGCAAGCGCAAGATTGGCGATTCCGAAGCGAGGAGAATGTGGCATCTTGCTTCTGGGTTCTCTAACCAATCTGGAAGCAGTACTTTGTTTCCTTTGCACAGGACAATGTGCCAAGGGGCCTCATATTTTGTACAACGGGATGCGAGCAGAACCGGCACCCATGCAACTTCGTGAGCCAGGTATAATGCAGGCCCACGGTCGATAATGGTGAGACCGTGCACCCGTGTTTCTCCCACCGTAATAGGTGCTTCGTATGGGGCATCAATTGTTTTGCGCTTTGTCCAACCTCCATTTTTGCACGGATAAGAAATTTCAATCCATCCGTTGCTGTGTGGTTTGACGTCGATATTGTCGGGCAAATACCCGTTGGTGCTGAACTCCAATTTCCAGTAGTTTCGGAATTCCGGAACAGCGAGCCCCCAATGCGGATGCTCCCCATACCTATCTCCAATGATAAACTCAACGAGGCTCAAAGATTGTAGCGACGCAACTGTCGCGCCACGCCACTTGGTGACTTCGAGCAGTTTTTCTCCATAGGGGAGAAAGGTGTCCGTGAGGCAGGGTGCCGCGGCATCTAAAACAAAATCTACTCCCATGATGTTCCCCCGTACTTTTGGTTTACTTCTTGATACAAATTAGGACTAATTGAGCTAAATGTCAATATCCACCATCGAACAGTTACTGTTTCGGGCGCAAAAGAGGGAAGAGTTGCGCTTCGTGGAGTGGCTTGTCTTCGAGGAAGGCGAAGAGACGCTCGGAGACGCCGAAGCCGAAGGCGGGGGGCATGCCGTATTCCATGGCTTCGATGTAGTCGCGGTCAAGGCGCTGGGCTTCGTCGTCGCCGGCGTCGCGTAGGGCCTGCTGCGCCTCAAAGCGGCTCTCCTGGTCTTGGGGGTCGTTGAGCTCGCTGTAGCCCTTACCGACTTCGCTGCCTGCAATGAGCACTTGGAAGCGGTCTACGACCTCTGGGTTCTCGGTAGAGCGTTTAGCAAGCGGCTCGAGGAAGACGGGTACGCCGGTTAAGTACGCCGGGCCTGAAATAGTTTTACGGATTATTTTCCATAGATGATCGACTGCACGTACTTTGTTTGGCGCTTCGCTAAAGTTCACCCCGGCTTTTTTTGCGGCGGCCACAGCTTCTTCGTCAGTGCAGGTGAGCGGGTCGAGGTTGTAGTGCTCTTTGATGGTGGTGCAAAAGTCTACGTCGGTCCATTCGTGTGAAAAATCAACCTCGTGGCCATGGATGGTGAAGTTCGGCTTGCCGTAGGTCTCCAGAGCAATGAAACGGTAAAGGTCTTGGACGAATTTTTTGCCTTTGTGCATGTCGCTGTAGGCTTCGTAGGTTTCGAGCTGGGTGTAGTCCTGGAGGTGTTCGCGCGACTGACCTTCGTTGCGGAAGATGCGGCCGATTTCGAAGACTTTCGGGAAACCGGCGACGAGGAGTTTTTTCTGCCACAGTTCGCCGGCTGAGATGCGGAGGTAGACGTCCATGTCCAGAGCATTGTGGTGCGTCTTAAAAGGTCGCGCGTCCGCACCGCCTGGCGTGTTTTCCAAAATAGGGGTTTCGACTTCCATGAACCCGCGCTCGAGCATGAAGGTGCGCACCGCGAGCCAAAAGCGTGAGCGTCTCTCGAACATGGCGCGAACCTCGGGGTTAAGGAGTATGTCGAGGTAGCGCTCGCGCAGCTTCAGCTCTTCGTCTTTGACGCCGTACCATTCGCTCGGCAAGGCCGACAGAGACTTGGCGAGTATCTTCCAGGTTTCAACTTTTAAAGAGCGCTCACCGCGTTTAGTGGTGTAGGCCGAGCCGGTGCACTCTACAAAGTCGCCTTGATCGACAGCCTCGTGGAAGAGGGTAAAGAGCGCCTCGTCCATCTCCGCTTTTTGTAAAACTATTTGGATACGTCCAGTGCCGTCAAAAAGCGTTGCGAATATAATGCCGCCCTGCGCGCGGGTCGAGAGTATGCGCCCGGCAAGCGTCTCTGTACCCACCTCGTCAAATGTTTCTATAAACTGACTGACCGTCTTCGTGTGGCCCGACTCTATTGGGTAGGGGTTCATGCCTGCAGCCTTCAAAGCATCCAATTTCTTAAGCCTTTCGGCTCGTATTTCGTCGCTACTCATGTGCGCCTATCATATCAGCCTAAAGCGCTCCTGTAACGTGCACAGCAGCCATATTGTTGAGCTTTCAGCTGAACTTCACTTGTTTTGTGGATAACTTATACGGTACTGTGGGGTTAAGTGTCATATAATGTGAAGTAGTGGGATAAAGTGGGCTAAGCGAAAATAACATGCTCATCGGCGAATATCTGCATACCCTGGACAGCAAAAAGCGCCTCTCGCTTCCCGCCAAATTCCGAAAGGAGGTGGGGAAGAAGGTCGTTATTACGCGAGGCCTCGATTCTTGTCTCTTCATGTTTCCTGAAAAGACGTGGAATAAAATTGCAGAAAAGCTAGTGAACTTGCCCTTTGGGCAGGCCGACACACGCGGACTCAGTCGATTCCTGCTCTCTGGCGCGGTCGAAACCGAAGTCGATTCCGCCGGACGCATACTCGTGCCGGACTTCCTCAAAGACTTTGCCGACTTGCGTTCCCGTGTGGTGCTTGCCGGCGTCTCTGACCGCATCGAAATCTGGAATGAAAAGACCTGGGAAGAATACAAACGACGTATTGAAAAAGGTGCAGACCAAATGGCCGAAAAGCTCGGCGACTTGGGAATTCTATAAAACTATATGAATACCCGATCTTTGACTCATGTTCGTGTACAAGGGCGTCTCCAGCGAGAGGAGGGCGGCTATGCACATGAACAGGAGTCAGGGACTACCGCCGGGGCCACAGAGGCCAAACACGACCACTCCTCCCACACCACGGTACTGCTTCAAGAGGTGCTCGAAAACTTAGACATACAACCCACCGATTTGGTGTTTGACGCGACTGCGGGTCACGGCGGACACAGTGTAAAGGTGCTCAGCGATACGAAAGCACGCGTGCTTGCAGTTGATGCCGACCCGGAAGCGGTGCTTGCAACGCGCGGACGCCTAGAGAAGTACAAAGATCGCTTTGAAGTGGTAGAAGGGAACTTTAGCGACGCGGAAAAAATAATTAAAAAGCATGCAGACGGAAAAGTGCAAAAAGCAATCTTTGATCTCGGGTGGAACTTGAGCCAATTGGCTTCAGGTAGGGGATTTTCCTTCCTCCACGACGAACCCTTGTCTATGAGCTACGGGACGACGCCAGCGAGTGGGTTTAACGCTCACGAGAT
>JAYVXZ010000100.1:0-3902 GCA_043784715.1 Candidatus Adlerbacteria bacterium | reverse complement strand
GAAGACGCTGCTGGAGCATCTCGCCCACATAGCGCACGCGGCGTGAACCGAGGTGGTCGATGTTGTCTTCCATAGCATTCGGATCGTGCTCGAGCTCGAGAATGTGCTTAAAGACGATAGCGAGGTCGGCAAGCGAAAGAGTCTTGCGCAAAAGGTCAGCCTCATCCAAAGAGAGGTCGAAGCGCTGGTTAAAGCGGAAGCGGCCGACGCGGGAAAGGTCGTAGCGCTCTTCGCCAAAAATAGAGTCTATATATTCACGTGCGTTTGCAATGGTTGCCAAGTCGCCGTCGCGAAGGCGCTTATGAATCTCGACATATGAATCGTCGACGGACTTCTCCGGGTCCTTAGCGAGAGCCTCCTCAGCCCAGCGCATACCGTGCTCGGAGCCTTCAAAAAGCTTCTTGACGTCGCCATCGGTGTGCGCACCGAACACGCGCAAAAGAGAAAGCGCGGGGAATTTTCGCTTGCGGTCAATGCGTACGGCCAAGCCGCCGTCGGCCTCGGCCTCAAGTTCGATCCACGCACCGCGTGCCGGGATGAGCTTGGCACCAAAGTGTCGCTTCCCTTTTACTTCTTCAGCGGTAAAAAACACGCCGTAGGAACGTGCGAGCTGCGGGACGATAACACGCTCAACGCCGTTGATGATGAAGGTACCGTGCGAGGTCATTATCGGGAAGTCAGCCAAAAAGATTTCTTGCTCCTTTTCAGTGCCGGTCGTTTTGTTGCGGAGCTTCACAATAGCGCGAAGCGGAACATCGAGCGTCATCTTCTGCTCCTTAGCATAGTGCTCATCATACTTCGGCTCGCCTATTTCGGTTTTAACGAACTCAAGATCAAACTTCTTACCCGAGTAGTCTCGGATTGGGGTGAACTCCTTAAAGATATCCTTGACGCCGCCGTCTAGGAGGTCTTTGTAGGAATCAACTTGCGCCTCGACGAGGTTTGGTGTCGCCACGCGTGGTGCGCGATATCGACTGAAATATTTTTTTTCCTTCATACAAGTTTATACGTTTAGTAGACCGCTTATAAATGACTTGTAATGGTCTGACACACCTGAGTACCGGGTATATCAAAGTGTGCATGAGGGCAAGGGAGTTATACACACTGCCTAAACACGAAAATTCGGGCGCATACAATGCGCCCTGCTTCGATGTCTATGAAGCTTTATATATTTTTTTCCGCCACCCTATTTTGTGAGAAACCCCGCAACTCGTTACTCACTCTAGTGCCCGCTATGGTTTCATTAACCAGTATAAGGAAATTTACGTCCTAGTCAAGCACTCTTAGTATGAAGTAAAGATGAGCTTAAGGTCATATCTTACTAATCAAGCGGGTTTACTCCTCTTTTTACTCCTAAGCGCGTCTATATTGGCGTGGTTGCCAGACAAAAGGACTTTTGGGACCTTAAATTTCTTTAGCTTTCCACTTGTATCCTTCCACTCAAGGACTTCGGGCCGGGTGAAGGTGTCGTGGCTGGCGACCCTTCCTTCTTCGAGTGATTCGAACTTGCCGAGCACGCCGGGGATCTGGCGCGCAGTCGTGTCTATGATGGTCAGCGCGGGCAGCTCGCCTCCGGTTAAAATGTATGGCCCAACGGACACCTCTTCGACTTTGGCGCCAAGCGCCGTGAGTATTTTTTTAACTCTCGCATCAATTCCTTCGTAGCGCCCGCAAAGAATCACCACATGTTCCTCCTTAGAAAGCTTTTTAGCGTATGCGTTGGTGAGCGGCTTCCCGCCTGCCGAAGTAATCAAAACTTTTATTTTCTTCGCACCGCCGGAGCCTTTGGCGGAGCCGTCTTTGATCTTTATGTGAATTGCCTCAAAAGCACGAACAAAAGGCTCGGCCTGGAGCACCATCCCCGGCCCACCACCGTACGGCCGCTCGTCTGCCTTCCCCCATTTGTTGGTCACAAAGTCCCGCAGCTGGTAGCTCGTAACTTGTAACTTCTCATCCTTCTGAGCACGCCCAAGAATGGACGCCTGCGAGTAGGAATCGATTACCTCCGGGAAAAGGGTGATAATATGAAATTTAAGCATTTCTATAAATAAACCTTAATTTTAAACTATGTCAAACCTTGAAAAAACCGTCAGAACTTTAACAGTAATTGTGTATTCATTTTTTTTAAGCATAATTTTGCAAATTTTTATGTCAGTGTTTATGAGTTTAGCAACACTCCATTGGAATCTATTAGCAGGAGGAATGTGCGTTGCCGACATGCCTTACCATTGTTCTGCTGGAGCATATATTTTTGATGGTCTTATTTTTGAGGTGTTTATATTAAATCTATTTACGGCAGGGCTACCTACTCTTGGGCTTTCTATTGCATTCTTTATTGCATTTAAAATTGCAAAAAAAGTTTCAAATAAAGTTCACAAACCAGCACGTTAAAGTAACTCAGAGTTAAAATTAGTTATTTTGTTAAAAACTCTTTTTGTGTAATCAAATTTTGAATTTCTTCTTCGTCCCCTGCTTCAAGCACAACCTTTTTCCAGGCGTCGTATTGCGGGTGTTTGGTCAACATCTTCAACGATTCGAGCGTGTACGGTTTGCCTTTTGAGATGACGCTCGCCCAGTCACTTTGCTCGGGCAACTGGAATATGACATGCGTATGCTCCAGCGGTTGTAAATCGGGATGCAACTTAAACATTGCAGGAAGTTTTTGATAGTAAAACTCGAATGGTAGCGGGATGGTGCCGAACTCATTTACTACGTTTGTATTAAAGACCACATTACCGGCATATAACTCGTGCATTGCTTCGCCAAGTGCATCGAATCGGTCGATGAACTTCACGACCTGTGCTTCGAGGCTTCCGTAGTCGAGCACATCTTCGAGCATCTCTTTGTAGTGGTAGCCATGAACCAACTCAGGAAAGCGAGACGCGAGTGCCTTTATTCCTATACGTTCTTCATCGTCCAGCTGTGCGAGCTGCACCCGTGTCATTTTGCTTTTATTGCCTGCTTGGTAGTCGCCGATGATAAGTTCGGCGTCGTCGTGCACCAGCGCCATAGTCAGCGCACGGTCCATATCAAAAGAACTTCCAAAAGTTTTAGTTATAACAGGCTCCAAGCTCGCGAGCAGGTAGGCCACGCGTTTGCTGTGCGAGAAATCCGAAGAGCGATAAAAAACAGGAGCGTAAAGCGAATACCGACCAATAGCACAAAGTCCTTCCTCACGACCGGGAAATGTCGCGAGCTCCTCCAAAGATTTTTGTATAGTTTGATGCATAAATAAAAATCCGCTCTAGTTACTCTAGCGCGGATTTTTATAACTGTCCTGTTTGGTGAATTTAGAGGTCGAGGTCTTTCATGGCGTCGTCTACGGACTTCATGGCCGGTGAGGCTGGCGCTTCGTGGGTGCCGTCCCATCCGGTGTTTTGTGAGCCGCCGGTTGACTCGGCGCTACGGGTGCCGCCTGCTGGCTCATTAATTTTGAGGTTAACGCGCGCATTGTGCTTCATGCCGACAACGCGAAGGAGCGTGCGGATAGCTTTTGCAGTGTTGCCTGAGCGACCTATCACTTTGCCCATGTCGTCTGGGTTAAGGTCGAGCGTCAACAAGACACCCATCTCGTCTACCGAGCGACCTATCTTTACATCGTCAGGGTGCTCAACTAAGCCCTTTACTACATATTCCAAAAATTCCTGATCTTTCTCTGCCATTGCTGTATATTTATATGGGTTTAATAAGTATCCTAAGAGTACTCCGCAGCGTTTCTTGGCGCAAGCCCGGCATCCACAGGGTGAAGTCGGGCCCGACCCATGCAATACGCCGAGGAAAGGTACTCTCCTCTTTCTGTATGTTTACGCTTCTGTTGGAGTCTCTGTAGGTGCAGGAGCTTCTTCCTTCGCCGCGTCCGTAGCCTCAGGCGAAGGCGGGTTCGTTACTGCAGCAACTTCAGG
>JAYVXZ010000099.1:0-4030 GCA_043784715.1 Candidatus Adlerbacteria bacterium | reverse complement strand
TCTGCCGTGCAAGGTCAAACGTTATTTAGCAGGCTTAGAGTCAAACCAATCCTCACGAAAGCGGGCGGAAATCCATGAAATATGTTAGCGGAATCGTTCTTATTCTCGCGTTTCCGGTGCTTATCATCGGTGCCCTATATCTCTGGCGCAAGCGCGCGGCTTTGGCTCGTTTGAAGCCATCGGGAACGATGCAAGGAACCGGCGCTAATCAAACGCCCGGTGCTACAAAAACGATTGCCGATATTAGCTCTACTGTCAAGGCAACCGCAAGTGCGGCAACGGCTCTTTCTGACCTTTTCAAGGGTTTGGTATCAACAAGCAATGATTATACTCCAGACAATAGTGAGTATAACGCTTATCTGCAATCCAGCGGAGATAACGGCATTTAGTCATGTCTCTTTCCAACGCGCAAGCAGATGTGGCATTGTCACGTCTTTCCGCTATCAGGAAAGAGGTAGCAGCGCATATTACTAACCAATGGTATGCGCCATTTAGCGGGATGCCTCAAAGCGGTCTAGGCGCGTTGGCAATCGCATATAATGACGGTATCCGCTCGCTAAATAACACCCGCGAAGATGTAGTAAACGGCTTTCGAAGTACGGCAAATTGGCTTGCTCTAGTTGATACGGTAGAGCGGTCTATGCGCTCGATTTCTGGCTATAGCGACGGCACTAGTGCGCGTTCAGAAGTGGAAGCGGTTGCGAGCGATACGGGAACCAAATTGCTTTCGCTGGTAACGAGAGGTGCAAGCGTTCTATCAGCAGGAATTTGGGCCGGAACCAAAGCGGCTTTTATCGGCGCGCCGGTCATAATGAGCGCGCTACTTCTGATGATTCTAGCTCTGCTATATCTCACTTTCGCGCCGGTTTTTAGCGCGTTCAAGGGGCGCAAATGAAGCGAGTAAAGCACTATGCCGGCGACGTTATCCGTTCAACTCAATTACCGCATCGTTGCCGTTGGATTAGAGTAGTAGACTTTGACCCGCTCGGCGCTATTTCCAATGCTTTTTCGCCTAATTTTGCGACGGTTACGGTCGGTAATAGTACCATTATTCCGATTGAAGCGGCTTCTGTTAGGATTGATACGAGAGACTTTGCCCCTGTATACGCGCATACGATTTATCGTGCGAATATAGTAAATTCTCTAGGCTACTTTGAGCATGTAGAGTTGAAAGGAAACATCGAAGTAGAATTTGGAGAAAACGGAGATGGCGACCCCGGTCCTTTGCGTTTTGGACAGGTATCTAGTCCGTTTGAATTCGTTTTTCTGAACGGAAACGCAATCGCTCAAGGTTGTCTTTTGGCCCTTCCGAAGAGTATCAAAAGCATGTACTTGCATCTAGTTTCAGAAACGTCCAACATTTCAAATGTCATCATCGCTGCTATCAATATGACAACCGGAATTATTCCGGCAATCGCGGCGGGAGATGGCTCGCAATCTGTATGGGAACCCGGCGCTGCTTCTAGCGGTTTTTTCAACTTATCTGCTATCATTAGGACTAGGCAAACAGTAAATAACTTGAATCAAATTCCGCTGTATACAATCGCGCCAAATGCACGTCAAGTGCAACTAATGCTGACAGATGGCGGTGTAGCTACTGACGATTTGACTAACGTTGTTTTCACTAGGGCTTGGAGTCCGCCAGCTATTTTATGGCTTTCAGTGCAGTCTGTCGGAATCGAAAAAATTACAGCGCGCGGTCAAATCACTTGCGGTTACTAAGGTATTTTCTCTATCTTCTAGTGATAATTTTTCTCCCTTTTGGAGTGCTAATGGTATCCATTCCGCTCTATATCAATTCACAAATCGGAAAGGTCGATTCAGACTGGAAGCCAGATACAGCCGTGATTTTTTGGGCGAAATTTTGGAGTGTCGCGCTGCAAATCCCGTGGGATTTGTTTCTAGCGATTCTCTATAATGAGGGGGCTTCTATCTCACGTCCGCTGCGCGATTCAGAACGCGCTGCACTCATGCTAACTAATGGCGAAAACGTTGGATATCCGGTTGGAGATATGGATATCGCACGTGGTCCCTCAGTAGGCCCGGGGCAGGTTCTACGTTCTAACGTTGAAAGGCTTTATAACGATTTGCCTGCCTCTACTCGATTCCTATTTGCGGCTGATAACCCGCATGATTTAGCATTGAAAGGACACGAGCGTCAAGCTCTTTGGGTCTGTGCAAAGGTCATTCAGGAAGTTTTGAAGCAGGCGAATGGAGATAAACAGGAAGCGGCTAGACGTTATAACGGAACCAATGCGGCTGCTATTGCCTATGGGCAAAAAGCGGCTGATACCATAGAAAGGTTGGCCTAAATGTCACTGCTTGTACAACCTAGCCAAATCATACTAACAAATTCTCCAGGCGCCACCGTTCCCGCTGCTAATATTCTCAACCTGAATGATGCGGCTACTATCTTTATCAAAGGTAGTGATTTCTGTAACGTTTTGTGGACAGTTGCAGCGGCGCCCGGCACGGCAAAATTGACCGCAGAATATACCACAGACACGATTGTACCGCCTGTAAACTGGCTAACGGCGCCTTACTCGAAAGAGATTGACCTTGTAAGCGCAAATCCGCTAGTACAAGCTTGGTCAAATCAGACTGCGGTTGCTGGTACTTTCGAGACTCCGCTACCCGGAAATTGCACTGCCTTTCGTGTTCGCGTGGGGACGGGAGGGACGGCAGTTTCGGTTTCGCTTACAGGAGGGCTTTCTTATGAGACCGGAGTGCCGGTGACGGCGACGCTCTACGATGTGACCAGCGCGGTCAATACCGCATTGAACACCGGAACAATCGACTCATCGGGATGGGTCTCGGCAAGCCTTTCCGGCTTTATGTCGGGAGTAGCGGGAGGTACTTTTGGGGTAAACCCAGTCGATGATTTTGGAGCTGTCGGTGTCTTAGGAATCCCACAATGGGGCGTCGTCACGGCGACCGGCGTTGCCTATGTGGCGCAATTTGGTTCCTCAACTCCGGTCGGACCCAGCAGGGGGATTACCCTTGAGGCTCTAGGAATGCTCCCGAAAAGAATCAATGCCAGTATGAGTCCGGTCGCTGCAATCACCGGCCGCATTCGCATCGAAGTCCGCCGCTAATGGCTACCCTCTGGAGCATCAAGAGCGTTGCCAGCGATTGCTAAGGAACTGATAAAAATGTCTCCAGAATGGTTGACACTTATTCAGGGAACGGCGTTTCCTATCGTCGCTTGCATTGCTCTTGCTGTATTTACTATCAGATTGCTAGGTGAATACCGCAAAGAAATCTCTAATCTGAATAAGGATAACAGGGATTTGATTCAAGCGATTAGCTCTACTAACAACGAAATGAGACGCACTGATAGCTCGTTGATTGTCGCGTCTATCAAGGAAAATACAGAAGCAACGTACGAGTTAGCTAAAGCTATTGGAATGATTTCGGTAAGGTTGGAAACACCTTTCAAGAGAGAAACATGACATACAGTGAGTACGTTTTCGGCGCGGTTTCGTGGCCTTGGTATGGGCGTCTTCTCTGGACTCTTACGGTCGGAATCTTCATTATTGGGTTAGCACTATCCGGGGCTGGATTGCTGCTTAGAGCGATTAGGAGACATGTTTGAAATACCTATCTCTACTGCTCTGCGTTGCGTGCGTACACACAAGTAAGAGTAGCGTTGACCTTACGCAATCGCTTGACGTGGTAGAGAAGAAAGCTGTAGTAACTAACCTCGAAACGCGAGTCGTTGACACGTCTACAGTCAAGAGCGCGCCGGTTACTACCATCTATAAGAAAACCAAGCATAAGGCAGCTACGGCAACGGCGCCAGAAGAAGATTTTTCGTGGGAAAAGACTGTTACAGTTGGGCCGGTGGAATCAATCAAGTCTAGTGTTGTGGATACGAGCGCGCAGACGAAAGAAGACGTAGAGAGGGCCGCGAAAGAGAAGGCAGCGCTTGCAGTGAAGAAGAAAGAGGAGACGGCTAGCGTGTTCACTCCGCTGCGCGTGGCGATTGCTCTCATGGTCTGCGCTGCTGTAGGTCTGCTTGTGTTTAGGC
>JAYVXZ010000098.1:0-12822 GCA_043784715.1 Candidatus Adlerbacteria bacterium | reverse complement strand
TTAAAAGATTCTCCGGCGCAAAAAGCGGGCATTCACTCCGGCGACTTCCTGTTGGCTATAGGCACAACTTCGACAAATGGCATGTCAGTAGACCAAGCGGTCAAAATTATTCGCGGTCCTATCGGCACGCCTGTCGTCTTTACGATAGGACGAATAGGCGAAACAAAACCGCTGACTATTACCGTTGTGCGCGACACCATTAACATTCCTATCATCAAAAACTACAAGCGCGACGACGGCGTGTATGTGATAGAGCTCTACAGCTTCTCCGAAAACTCCTCTGATCTCTTTCGCCGTGCGCTGCGCTCGTTTGTGCAGTCCGGCAGCCACAAACTGATATTTGATGTGCGAGGCAACCCCGGCGGCTACCTCGAGGCGGCAGTGAACATGGCAAGTTACTTCCTGCCGGTTGGCACGACTATCGTGACCGAGGACTTCAAGGGCAAGCAAACCAACCAAGTGCACCGCAGTCTAGGCTACAACGTCTTCGCAAATGACCCGCAATTCAAAATGGCAATCCTCATGGACCAAGGCTCAGCTTCGGCCTCTGAAATCCTCTCCGGTGCCCTCCAGCAAAATGGCGTCGCAAAACTTGTGGGTACGAGGAGCTTCGGCAAAGGCTCCGTTCAGCAACTCATGGACTTGGGTAACGGCGCCGAGCTAAAGGTCACCATTGCCCGCTGGCTAACGCCAAATGGCAGTTCAATCTCCGACGGCGGCCTCCACGCAGACATTGAAGCGACCACCACCGCCCAGCTCGTGAAAGACAAAAAAGACCCCCAAACCAACGCTGCTGTAAAATACCTCCTCGGACAATAAACGCAATAAACAAAAGTCGCTCCGAAAAAGCGACTTTTTGTATGGCTGGATTTTATTCAAAAAATTAAGTAGATTTAGAATATGAAAGTAATACTGCTAAAAGATATTAAAGGGGTAGGGCACCGGCATGAGGTCAAGAACGTGGCGGATGGGTATGCGGTTAACTTTTTGTTTCCGCAGAAGGCGGCAGAGCCGGCTACGGAGGCTAAGATTAAGCAGTTTGAGGCACAGCGGGAGGCGCACGCTTTGGAGCAGCAAAAGCTTGAGGAGCAGCTCAACAATAAAATTTCGATGCTTAAGGGCAAGAAAGTCAGTATCCCATCGCGCGCAACTGACAAGGGAGGACTCTTTAAGGCAATTGCGCCAAAGGATGTGAACAAGGCTATACTTGCCGAGCACTCAGTTGAGATTCCTGAAGCATTGATTCATATCCAGCAGCACATTAAAACGGTGGGGGAGCATAAAGTGCAAGTGTCAAACAAGTCATTGTCGGTTGAGCTTACGGTCGAAGTGACTGCCGCTTAACCGGCCATTCATGCCGTGTCAGTAGTATGGGTGTTGTGAGGTCGAATTATTCGTACCCAACAACACATATATATGGCAGAAAATGAAATCGAAATTGAAGGCAAAGAAACCCGAAGCGCCCGCGGCTTTGCCGTGATGGACCGCGAGTTGCAACGAAAAATTGCATCAAAGGGCGGCAAAGCGCAAGGCAAACACAACAACTCCGGAAACTTTGCGAACAATAGAGAAAAAGCTCGAGAAGCAGGGAAGAAGGGTGGGCACTCGTCTCATGGCAAGAAGTCTGTGGACGAACAAAAAGAGTAGAAAAAACAAATGCCCCTTTTTGAGGGGCATTTGTCATAATGGAGGAATCTTACTTTTTATACAACGTCTACCGCAGAGCGCACGACCGTACGACCATCGAAGTTTCGCTTGCGAACTGATCGAAACGCGACCACGCCGTCAATAAGAGCAAAAAGCGTATGATCATGGCCAATGCCAACGTTACGCCCTGCCATCACTTTGGTCCCCCGCTGGCGCACAATGATATTTCCGGTAGTCGCTTTCTGTCCAGCAAAAAGCTTCACGCCGAGATATTTTGCGTTAGAGTCTGTTAGGTTTTTCGCTGTTCCGCCTGCCTTTTTTGATGCCATATGATTTTTAAGCTATAGTACTAGCCTTATGACCGAAATACTACCAAGAAAATGGTGGACGCGCAAGCCGAGCTTCCTCGGGCAGCCTGAGCTCGTCCGCGCGACGGTGTTGTCGGCTGTAGTAGTACTTGTTGGAGTCGGGGGCTTTGGGCTCGGTCGACTGACGGTAATTCAGGAACAAAAGGGCACACTGGCAATACATGCGGCACCGTTCAGCACCCCTTTGGCGCTGCCAACGCCGGACAGCCCTAATAATTCGCCTATAGGCCATGTAGAGTCCTCCAGTATTCACAATTTTGTGGCTTCAAAAAACGGCACTAAGTACTACTCGGCTAATTGTTCGGGCTCATCGCGCATTAAGGAGGCAAATCAGGTCTGGTTTGAAACAGTAGAGGCCGCAGCCGCAGCCGGCTACAAACTCGCTTCTAACTGCGCTACGCAGGCAAAGTAAGGGTACAATAAAGTATATGTTAGTCGTCGATGTAGAAGGCAGCGGAGTAGATTATGAAAAGTGCTCGATTATAAGCGTTGGAGCGCTAGACTTGGCACATCCTGACAAACAACTTTACGAAGAGTGCCGTATTTGGGACGGTGCCCATATCGAGGCCGGCGCTACTGCGGTCCATGGTATGAGCGACGCATCTATTACCGACCCAAACAAACAATCTGAGGCCGACTTGGTTCATAAGTTTATATCTTTTACTGAAGGAGTTAAGGACACGACGTTTGCAGGTCAAAATGTATCATTTGACCGTGACTTCCTTAAAGCCGCTGCAATTCGAGCCGGTCACACCAACTGGCCATTTGCGCATCGCACAATTGACACCCACACGCTCGCCTGGATGCATATGGTAAAAAGGGGAGTGACTCCCCCGGTAGACTCGGCCAAAAGGCACTCAAACCTCAATCTTGACCTGGTGCTCAACTATTGCGGCATTCCGCACGAACTTAAGCCGCATAACGCGCTCACCGGGGCAAAATGCCATGCAGAGGTACTCTCTCGGCTTTTGTATGACAAAAAACTGCTCCCGGAGTTCGAACAATTTGAAATTCCTTGGCGCGCCGAAGCCTAAGCGAAGGAGGCCGTGGCATCTTTGAGACTTGAATTCAGGCTTACCAGCGGCATTGCTTGATGGATGTCTAGACAGCGGGGCCGTATGTTGTCGGACATTCCGTGCCGTTTAAGCGCTTGGTGAGTGTGAAAATTTTTGTGAAACATCTCCAAAATACGTTGTTAAATAAGGTTATATAGACTTAACGAGATTTTCAGGGGCGGCGGTGGGGAAGGCCTATTTTCTGTCAATACCCTCCTATTGACCACCTATTTAAAATCCAACACTATATATCTACCTCTGGGGTCTCCCGGAGGCTTTTTTGTTTTTAACCCGGCAGTTGCCGATTTAAAAACGATATAAGAAGCAAGGTTAAAAACAATATAAGAAGCAAGGTTTCTTATTCTTAATCGCCGAACAACTAACATATAAAATGCCTTTTACTGCAACCACACTCGCGCTTGCTTTTTCTGCTGCTTTTGCGATGCCAACGCCGCCGCCAAAGCCGGTCGTGCTTCCTGTGCCGATGCCTAAAGTCGAAACCGTTCGTCAGCGTGTTGAGGCGTATTTTTCGGACATTCCAATTATGGCTGCTATAGCCGGGTGCGAGTCGCACTACAAGCAATTCAATATGGGCGGCAAAATTTATCGCGGCGAAATCAATGACCGAGACGTCGGCATCATGCAGATCAACGAGGATTATCACCTGGAAGACGCTAAAGCGCTCGGCTTTGACGTACACACTATCGAAGGCAATCTTGAGTTCGGTCGTTACTTATACGAGCACGAAGGCGTCGCGCCGTGGTCGTCATCAAGCTACTGCTGGTCAAAGTCTAAGTCTGGGCTTAACCTTGCCCGCAACTCAAAATAAAGGCTGCACAAACTAGCGCTGCCAACCCGGAGTCCAACGGCTGGTGCCGTATCCGGCGGTAGTTAAAAGTCCGCCTACGATTGCCATATTCTGCAAAAAAATTTGCACGTCTATGGTTGATGCAATTTTGCTAAACAAAAAGCTGACCGTCACCATATAGATTGTTAATACAATTGCCGAAAGTCTTGTTTTAACATCTACAACAAGCGCAATGCCAAAAATAATTTCTACAAGTAAAACGCCGAGCGCAAAATATAAAGGATACGGATATCCCGGTCGCGTAAAAAAATCTATAAACGCGGGGAAGTTAAGCGCCTTTTGAATCCCGCTCCACAAAAAGAAACCGCCCAAAAGTATGCGACCCAAAAGCGGCGCATATATATTTGTCCATTGATTCATGCGTTTAGTATAGCTCAGCTTTTGTACCTAGTTATACGTCGCAAAAGGTATATTGTGCGACCCATATACCTTTGGAAAAGCCTTGTCACCGCGTAGAATCTACCTATGCAGGAGATACAAACTTATTCTAAAAAATTACGTGCTGCCATCTCCCTCGAAGTTTCCAAACTTTTTTCAACATTAAAAACGCCGGAGAAAATTCAAACATATCTTGATTCCCTTCCAATAAATTTTGATATGTCGGGGGACTTGTTGAGCTCAAAAAGAATTTTAGACAGGGGGGAGGCACAGTGCCTTGAAGGCGCAATGCTGGCTGCCGCTTCCCTCTCCTTTCACGGCGAGCGACCGCTGCTTATGGACTTCCAAACTATGTCGTATGACGAGGACCATGTGGTCGCACTTTTTAAGCGCGACAATTGTTGGGGCGCAATTAGTAAAACAAACCACGCCATTTTGCGCTGGCGCGACCCGGTGTATAAGACGTTACGCGAACTTGCGATGTCGTACTTCCACGAGTACTACATGCACGACGGCAGAAAGACTATGAAAGCCTATTCGAAGGCGTTTGATATGCGCCGCTATGAGCCGTCGCTGTGGGTCATGTCGGGGGATAGTTTAGACCAAATTGCTGAGGACTTAGACGTGTCGCCACACTTCCCTATTGTGTCTCCAAAAAAAATGCGCACGCTACGGCGTGCTTCTGCTATTGAAATAAAGCTGCTAGATGTCGTAGAGTGGAAGCGGCCCGAGAGTTCATCTTAGCCTCAGCTATAGGCGTGCATACTGGTTGCATGCGAGTATTACTTACATGTCGTGAGTGCGGCCACCAGGAATGGGGAGTCGCAGAGAAAGAATTTATGAATAAGGTTAAGATGTGGAACCATGTTCGCCGTGTGCATCCCTCTATTGATGCAGGAAAGATCAGACTGGTTATGAAAACCACCTTTCCGTATCAATATGAAGCAACACAGCTGAATCCTGCTTTTTAGACATCGTAAGATTTAGCAGTCAGATACAACAAAAAAGCCGAGGTATCCCTCGGCTTTTTTGTTGCAATTCTCCGCTTGCTCTTAATTGCGCATCCCTATTCCCTTTTGGAACAAGACAATTGCAATCATAAAGAGGATCATGGTGAGCACGATAAGAAGCCCGAAGCTAAAAAGTATCGGCGTGTCTGTAATGCCTAAGAATCCGTAGCGGAAGGCATTTACCATATAGAGTATCGGGTTAAAGAGCGATAGGGTGCGCCAGAAAGGGGGCAGGCGGTCAATCGAGTAAAACACGCCACCGAGGTAGGTAAGCGGGGTAAGCACGAAGGTAGGGACAATACTGATGCCGTCAAAACCCTTGGCAAATATGCCGTTAAGGAGTCCTGCAAGCGAAAATAAGATGCTGGTGAGTAGTGACGCACCAAAGAGTGCTGCAAAGCTGTAAATGGTGAGGTGTGTAAAGAACAGCGAAGTCAAAAGGACCAGTACGCCAACTATCATGCCGCGCACTACCCCACCGGTGACGAAGCCCAAGACCACGACCCAGTTAGGTGTCGGGGAAACCATAATCTCTTCGAAATTCTTTTGAAATTTCATCCCAAAAAATCCACCGACCACGTTACTGTAGGAGTTTGTGATGACCGCCATCATGACCAGGCCTGGGACAATGAATTGGATGTAGGAGAAGCCGTGAATAGCCGCGATTTGTGAGCCGATGAACGCACCGAAAATAGTATAGTACAAAGTAGTCGTCACGACAGACGGCAGGAATGTCTGTGACCAAATACGCATCATGCGCACGATTTCTTTTCGTACGAGCGTATAGTATGCAGTTGCTATGCCGTTTGGTGTCATATAGTTATGCGGGTTTTTCGATTAACTCTATGAAGATATTTTCGAGGCTCTTGTCGCCGTGCTTGTGTATAAGCGAAGCGGTCGGTTCGTTGACGACAATGGCGCCTTTGTTGATGATAGCAACGTTGCGGCACAGCGCTTCGGCTTCTTCGAGGTAGTGGGTCGTGAGTATAATAGTCGTGCCGTTCTGGTTCATCTTTTTGAGGAACTCCCACATAGAGCGGCGAAGTTCGACGTCGACGCCGGCGGTCGGCTCGTCGAGGATGAGAAGTCGCGGGTGGTGTATGAGCGCGCGAGCTATCATAAGGCGCCGCTTCATGCCGCCGGAGAGCGCCATAGCTTTTTCGTTTCGCTTTTCCCACAGACCAAGTTCTTTAAGAATTACTTCAGCGTCTTGTAGCGCGGTAGTGCGATTGATGCCGTAGTACCCTGCTTGGGTGATGATAATGTCTATCACCTTTTCAAAAATATTGAAGTTAAATTCCTGCGGTACGAGGCCAATGTATGTTTTGGCTAATTCAGGGTTGGAGTCTATTGAGGCGCCGAACACGTCTATAGTGCCCCCCGTTTTGTTGGTGAGTCCAGTCAGAATACCCAAAAGGGTGGTCTTCCCTGCCCCATTTGGCCCCAGGAGCGCGAAAAAGTCGCCTTCCTCAATTCGCATCGAAACACCCTTGAGCGCCTCGGTGCCGGTGCTGTAGACCTTGCGGACGTCTGTGATTATGATGGCTTCAGTCATGCGATTTTGTAAAATCGTGTCGGGTTACTGTCGATTAAAACACGACCAAGTATAGCATACTACCCAAAAACCCTCCCCTTAAGACAAATGCCTCAAGGGGAGGGTTTAGTTAGTAAAAATTATAGTGCAGCACCAGCCGCGCACACTTTGCAGTCTCGTTTGTGAGTCACCATAAGGAAGACTGCTGAAGCGCCCACGAGAATGTAAACAATTGACTCCAAGATTGGCCACGAACCCAGGAGCATGTTTACTATATTGCCATTAAATCCGGCAACTGCTCCGAGTCCAATTAGCCCCCAGTTAAGCGCCCCTATCATAGCAAGTACAAACGCGAGCATGTGTAGTATTTTCATAGAAAAAATTTGAATGTATAGCGGTTCGACCTCCACTAAATCTGGACTATCCGCACTCGTAAGTATGCGCTCATCGAGCTAGGTAAAAAAGACTTGTGTGTGGATATCTGTGTTAAATTTTTGAAAGGTAGGACAGGGGGTTGAGATATGCCGAGATATCAGCTACCGGCATAGTGTAGGTGCGTCCCGTGCAACTCTTGCTTGGGAATGAGGCTATTTCGGCGCCTGAGCTGGCGTAGACGCCAAAGTGCAGGTGTGGGCCAGTAGCGTAACCCGTGGAGCCGGATAAGCCTACTGTCTCCCCCATGTCGACGTGGTCGCCCTTAGACACCTTAATGACCGAAAGATGGGCATACAGCGTCGAGAGTCCATTGTCATGCTGTATAAATACCCACTTGCCATAGGACGCACCTGGGCAGGTTACGTCGGTGTTGCCGGTACCTAAAATAATACCAGCGCGCGCTGCTTTAATGGGAGTACCAGGCGTGGCGCGCAAGTCTATCGCGTTGTGTCCCTTGCCATTGTAGACCTGCGGGTTGGCGGTAGCAAAAGGAGTGTTGCCGAAATATTGTGTTATCAAAGGGTCATCTACTGGCCACGCAAGCGAGCCGGTGCCGCTTTGCGGCAGACTACTCCTGCTTACTTTAAGATTGAGCTGAGACTCAAAATTGCTTAAGTCTTGCTCGAACTTCTTCTCTTGCGCTTTTTTTAGCGTGAGCGTTTTTTGGTACGATGCTTCAGTTTGTTTTGTTTGCGTCAAGAGTTCGGCCTGCGTTTCTCTGGCAATTGCGAGGCTCTGCTTTTGATCTGCGAGATTACTTTGCAGTTTGTTTAGTTCCTGGCGTTTTTGCTGTGCTACGTCTTTACTGCTTTGCAACGTGTCCTTAAGTGTGGAAAGCGTTGTAATTTTGCCACGCAACGTAAGCCGAATAGCATCAAGCGATGCCGCTTCGTTGAAAAAGTCAGACAACGAAGTGCCCCCGAGCATTAAAAGCGAAAGCGGCTCTTGGTCGTGGGCATCAAGTAAGCTGAGTGTGGTACCGACGTCGCTCCGTGTCGAACCGATTCTGCTGGTAGTTGTTGCGATACCTCCAGAGAGCCGGTTTATCTCTTTATCCTTTTGAGCGATCTGTGTGTTGGTCAGCTGGATAGATTTGGTAAATTTTTGAATATTCAGATCTGCAGTTTTAATTTGTGTTTGCAGTGTTTGTTTTTGCTGGCCGGTGGCTACGAGGTCCTTTTGGAGTTTTGCTATGTCATTTTTGAGCGAGTCGATTTGCGTCGTGCTGTCGACTATATTTTGCTGTAACTCATCAATAGTTTGAGCGTGCAGTTTAGGCGTATAGGGTACCGTTAGTGCCAGGAAAAGCATAACGCTGCATAATATTGAAACGCAAGAAAGCAGCGTGGGTCGGGACATCTCTCTATCTTAAAGCAATTGGCCCGCCTGCTCAATGCGCGCAAGGGTAATATCTCGGCCAAGAAGCGCTGCGAGCGTGAAGGGATCGGGGGATTTCTCAAGGCCAGAGAGCGCTACGCGCATAGGCCATAACACTGAACTTCTACCTACTTCAGTAGCGTAAGGGAACACACTTTCTTTAACTTGTAACTCTGTAAACGGTTCACATGAAGATAGTAGTCGTTGCACTTTTTCTAAATGTTTTTTAACGTCGGCTGCTTCAGCTTTTGCACCTTTGAGTAATAATTCTTTTTGAGGAAGCGGGAGTTCAGCCTCCATGAATGAAAACTCACCCTCAGCAAGCGCGAGCGCTGCGTCCCCAAAGGTGGCATATCGCTCCTGGAGGAGTGAGGAAATAGCAAGGAGATATGCCGGCACCTTTTCCTCTGCTTCAATAAGATGTGCTGAAAGTCGCTCTGTATACTTCTCGGGCAAAAGTAATTTAAGATGTGCGTGGTTAACCCAGTTGAGTTTGACTTCGTCAAAGTGGGCTCCCCCTTTTTGGAGTCGAGCGACATTAAACTCCGCTATTAGCTCATCTATAGTAAAAAGTTCTTTTTCGCCCTCCGGATGCCAGCCAAGAAGGCTTAAGAAATTGACCATGGCCTCGGGTAAGTATCCTTCGCGGCGGTAGTCGAGCAAGTCCTTGGCGCCATCGCGTTTACTTAACTTCTTTTTTCCGTCAGGGCCAAGGATGACCGGCATAGTCGCGATATACGGGCGCTCAAAACCAAGCGCGTCATAGAGCGACAAAAATTTTGGCGTGGATGAAATAAACTCTTCGCCGCGCATAATGTGCGTCACCTCCATCTCGTAGTCGTCGACTATGTGGGCAAAGTTATAGGCCGGGTAGCCGTCGCTTTTCATAAGTACAAAGTCGTCGAGTGCCTCCTCCCCTGCTGACAGTTGCCCACGCACGATGTCGTACCACTCAAACCGCTTTATCTCAGGCACACGAAAGCGCAGCGGCGTTGTACCGTCCCATGGCAGCATCTCGACGGGGCGATGGTTGCGGTATAGGAAAGGTCGCTTCTCTTCTTCGGCTCTAGTACGAAAAACTTCGACTTCCTGCTCGGTATACGGGTCGGGATATGCAAACCCTTTTTCAATCAGCTGACGTGCATATTTTTGGTATGACTCGAGTCGGTCGGACTGCTTGAAGGGTCCTTGGTCCCACGTGAGTCCGAGCCACTGTAGTGACTCGATAATGTGCGCAATAGAGCCATCAACTTCGCGACTTTTGTCGGTGTCTTCAATTCGTAAGATAAAAGTTCCTTGATGTTTGCGCGCAAAAAGCCACGCATATATCGCAGTGCGAACGCCGCCCACATGCATAAAGCCAGTAGGGCTGGGCGCAAACCTTGTTACTACTTTGTTAGGATTCATGAGACAGCGATATGGCAAGCAGGGCTTCGGCGATGGTGCGCGAAGCATCGACGCGCGCGTAGCCTCGTGCGGCCTGTGCCATAGTACGCGAAATTTCCGGATGCTCAAGAATGCGGTCAATTTCTGAGACCAGTACGCCAGGCTTAAGGTTCGACTGCTCTATAACGACTGCAGCGCCGGTGCGGGCATAGGCAAATGCATTTTTGGTTTGATCGTGTGAAATGTCTTCAGGAATTGGTACAAGAATTGACGGCAACCCCCAAATTGCAATTTCGAAAATACTGCCTGCTCCTGCGCGAGAAATAACCACTTTAGCTATCCCTGCAGTCATACGCAAAGCAAGTTCGTTAAGATAGCCAAATGGTCGATAGCGCAAAGCGTTCGGCGAATCTCCAAGTGCAATTTTTGCGCGACCTTCGACTTCGACAATATTTGAGTCTCCTGTTTGGTGAACAATTTGGTACTTCTCCAAGAGTTGCGGCAGTGCGGCAAGTACAACGTCGTTAATAGCTACGGCACCTTGCGAGCCGCCTTCTATAAAAATAGTAGGCACCGCCGGACTCAGCTTAAGGAATTCATGTGCGCCTTCGCGAGCCGGCATCATGAGCGACTTTCGAATAGGGTTGCCGGTAAAAGCAACTTTGTCAGCTGGGAAAAAGGCTGCAGCTTCAGGAAACGAAATTGCGACTTTAACGGCGAACTTCCCTGCCCAGCGGTTGACCCGGCTGGGGACCGCGTCGGTAGCATAGATGATGACCGGAATACGTAAAATGCGTGCCGCAAAAAGTGTCGGGAAGCTCCCGTAGCCCCCAGTACCAAAAATAACGTCCGGGTAGAGGAAAAACAAACGCCAGATAGAAAGCGCTATGCCCCATGCGGTTTTAAAACCATCGACGACGTTTAAGAGAGAAAAATAGTGTCGCATTTTCCCTGCAGGAATTTGCATAAATTGAATATTGTTTTGATACAGTAGTTCACGATCGTACGGCTCATGTGCTGCATAATATAGCTCCGGCTCAATCAGCCGCTTATCACGCACGAGGTCATTAATCCCCTCTGCCACCGCAATAATAGGATAAAAATGCCCCCCCGACCCGCTCCCCGTAAAAAGTATTTTCATGTGTCCTTACTAATGTACCAAAAATCCCCTTACGACGCTTGGGTTTTTACACTTGACAAGTGTAGTGTTATATGCTAGATTGACATCTGCACGAACAACACAAAACCAAGGAGAGCAAAATGGACTTACTTATGTGGCTTACCGACGCCCAGCGGGAAGAGTCTCGTCGGAGTCCGGTACCGGTGTACCAGGCACGTACAGTTGCTGAGCGCGGCTCAAGCGCGGATACACCCCTGGACCGACCAGCTGCTTACATCATCGCGTACCGCGTAAAGAACAATATAGCGGTGGAGGCATACTATTCCTGGCCTGGCGCTGGAAACGTCTACGAAGTCGCAGACATCCAATATGGTAAACTCTACCGACTTTCCGACTAACCGCCTATCAACGCAACCCTAACCAGGAAATCGTTGGAAGGCGGTTTCTTTTTGCCCAATTTTTAAATTTCAAAAGTATCAATTTCTCGTATGTGCGAAAATATGATACTTTTTCTTATCACGATATTTTGCAAAATACCAAAATAGTACATTGTAATGTAATTCGCCTTCGGATGATTTTTTAACTTTTCATTCTGCGGGATACTGAGAGGATGACGCCGACTTCGGCTAAGGAGAGGGCGAGGGCGGTGCCGCCGTGGGATACGAAAATTAGGGGGACGCCGACGAGTGGGACCAGACCAAGCGTGGAGGCTATGTTAAAAAAGGACTGGCCGATGATGAGCACCATGAGGCCGACTACAATAAGACCGCCAAACGGGTCGGAGGCACGCGCTGCGATGCGAAGTCCGAGTATGCCGAACACGGCAAACAGCAACACGAGCAGCGTGCTGCCTATGAACCCAAACTCCTCACCGGCCACGGCAAAAATAGAGTCCCCAATTGGCTCTGGAAGGTAAGAGAATTTTTCGATACTTTGGCCAAAGCCACGACCCGAGAATCCGCCGGAGCCAATGGCAATTAAAGACTGCTGGATTTGGTATCCCGAGCCTTGTGGGTCGGCGGTCATGTCCATGAAGGTTGTTATGCGCTGCGCCACGTGTGGGTAGGTTAGTGCCGCGCCGACCATAGCGCCAACACCTATCAAAAAAAGCACACCTAAATGCCAAAGTTTTCCGCCACCTGCAAACAGCATAGCGACTGTTGCCATGCCAATAATAAGTACGCCCGCCGTGTTTGGCTGCAAAAGGAGTAGCGCTGCGGGTACACCACCAATGAGTGCCAAAGGCAATATCCCGCCTTTAAAAGTCTTCACCGCTTTGAAGTTTGCCGAATATACTGCAGACAAAAAAAGCACCGTTGCGAATTTTAATATTTCTTCAGGCTGAAACGAAAAACGCCCAATGACTATCCAACGAGATGCACCTTTAAGTGACAGGCCTATGTGCGGCACGAAGGTAAGGATGGTTAGCGCAAGCGCGATACCAAAAAAATATGGGGTGTATTGTTTGATAACCTGGTAGTCCATCCGTGCAAAAAAGATCATAGCGATGCCTCCGCATAAGAACCCAAACAAAAGTTGGCTCGCTGCGACGCTCGTGAAGGTCGCTCCCCCGTCACGCGCAAGCAGACCCATGGCCGCCGAGGTGAATATAAGCAAACCAAAAACGACCAAACCGCACATGGC
>JAYVXZ010000097.1:0-12960 GCA_043784715.1 Candidatus Adlerbacteria bacterium | reverse complement strand
ACACTCTTCGCTGGTAGTAATATCCAGACGTCAGGTGGTGTGGCAGTAGCTCCGGGTACGATTCTTGGTACAGCAATCGTACCTGTCACAGTGCCCTTAAGCTCGAAGTAGTAAGTCGTACCAGCCCCGATCTCAATTGGAGTCGTAGGGGTGATAATGACCGTACCCGAACTCTGACCAGTTGTGTTCACTGGACCGCCTGAGTAGCCATTTGCAACTATAGAGTACGCAGCATCTGTGTACGCAGTAAGGAAGATCGAACTTGCCGTAACTACGGCACTTCCAGATGGAGCAACTGTGAACTTGAATTGGTTGACACCAATACCAGTTCCAGAGTTGTTAGCCGTTACTTTGAATCGCATCAAGCGACCATCGGCTGGAGCATTACTTGGAAGAGCACTAGTGCCAGTCTCAAGAGCGAATATAGGGTATGAACGGTAAACGCGGAAGCCTGGAGATGCCAACGATGTTGAGTTGAAGATCTTAGACCCTGAGTTTACACCAGTTCCTTCCAGAGCAGCGTAGTTGACCTGTACGAGGTCACCCGCTGTACCAGATTGGTTACTACCTACAGCTGCCAAGTCTGTTTTGACAACGATAGTCGCGTCAAGGTCGCGTGGGAGCACATACGATGTACTTAGCGTCGAGGTAGATGTGGTCGCACTACCCGTGAAGGATGCTGTACCAAGAATCGTACCCGGAGCTACTGCCACACCACCTGACGTCTGGATATTACTACCAGCGAAGAGTGTCACCTGAGTTACGTCAGCCGAAGAACCACTTGCAAGCACGAGGCCAACCTTCTGGAGATTGAGACTCTCGTTCGTAGCGCGGAACTTGATGACATTTGCGGTAACACCGGTCGAACCACCAGCTACAACTACGTATGAAGGTGCAGTCGAGTCATTCGAAACCGCAATGGAAGCACCGCTAAACACTGTCATCGTCGGACCATTGCCACTTGCAAGGATTGGAGTAACAGCGTTACCAGAGGTAACACCGCTTACTGAAGGCGAACCTGCAGTAAAGACAAACGTGTTTGTTGCTACTGCTGCCGAAGAGAGGTTGCAGTTAAGCATGAGCGTCACTGTCGTACCCTTTGGAATTGTCAGCGAGTTATCGAAGCTAAACGTCACAGACTGTGAAGCAGCCGCTGTGAAGTTTGTACTGTTGATAACGCGAGAACCAGTGTTAAGAGCAACATTCGGTGTTACCGAGGTGTTCGTAAGCTGGCAAGCACTAAGATTAGGTGCAGCTGAAGCTGTCGCCGTAAGGGTCAATGGAATTGACGATAGGCGAACATCTTCACCCGACTGCGTGGCATCGAGCTGGATACCTGCAAAGGTGATGTTACTACCACCTGCAACTACTGGCTGTGATGTTGGGGTATTTGCGTTACCAATGGTGAGTGATGCTGCCTTCACGGTCATCGTGTTCATAGTGAAGTTAGTCACACCAGTAGTAATAGTATTGCCGGTTGTGTTACCAGTGACACCAGTCCAATCAGATGTTGGGTTGGTATTAGCTTGGATAGTCACTCCGTTTGCAACACCACTAGGTACTTGACCCTTAAGGGTGTAGGTGTGTGCACCTACTGTGAAGTTAATTGCGCCAGAGAAGGTCACAATCTGGTTGAGGCCCGTACCAGGAGCACACGTTGTGCCGAGTGTCGTGGCGCCGCCAGTCGTGTCAGCAGCACTGACTGCACACTTAGCGTTGAATGGACCGGCAACAACTGAGCCCGTCTCGTTGACGAGAGAGACATTTGTCAAAGGAGCAATTGCAGCACTTGAAAGTATGTGCACAGTGAGCGACTGAGTCTGAATAGCCTCGCCGGTGAGGCTAGTTGTGAAGCCACCAAGCGTTTGGTTAGCTACGTTAACTGCAATGTTCTGAGCACCGACTGAAGATGCATTCTGGATTGTCGAGAATGTACCCGCAGTGATACCGAGCGTTGAACCCTGGATGAACGGAGTACTGTTGCCACCAATGAAGACAGTTCCGTGGTTTGAACCACTTGTGTATGAACCTGTCGATGCAAGAGTTGGAGTAATACCGAAACCGTAGGTGTTACCTACAACATAGATGTCTGTGTTGCGGTTAATATCGAACTCAGCAAATGTGTTGGCTGTTGAGTTACCAGCCAAGTCACCCTGGAGGTATACATCAACTGAAGCACCCTTCGCGATAGTTATCCCGGTTGGGAAAACTGCAGAGAAGTAACGACCGGTTGAATCAGCGACTGTTGGGTACGAAGTACCGTTAACAATCGTGACCAAGTTTTGAACGTTTGAAGCAGAGCCAGACTGATACCAAGTGACCGACTTGAAGGACGTGTCCTCAGCCGAACCAGCCTGGAGACGGAAGCCGGTAAAGCGGTATCCAGTCGTCCCAACAGGCTGTGTTGAGGGTGAGCTAGGATCAAACGAAGAAATCTGGATCGTTGCGCTACCAATTATAAGCGCAGTGTTGATTGTGTTTGAAGCGCCTACGATTGGAAGAGCGCCCGAAACAGCCGAGTTTGTGTTGATTGCAGTAACTGCAAACGACGCTACATCGCCTGAACCAGCAACTGTTGCTGCTGCGATATTACCAGCTACCCAGAAGGTCTTTGATGTACCTGCTGGGATAGTGACTGGCGTACCGACAGTAGCGCTGTGGTTACTGTCGAGGACGCGCGATGTACCATACTGGACACCGGTTGCAGCGTCGACAAGCACTACACCTGCGAAGTCAGTGTCCAATGATGGACCCTGGCGCATAACAGAGACACTATTGAGTGTAATTGCAGAACCGTTAGCCGTAACAGTGAAGGCAGTGAAGGGAACGCGTGACGCACCAGATGGAGCGATTGCGTTCGCTGGCTGCGCACCTACTGTGATAGTAGCTGTACCAGTTGCTACAGGAACTCCCGGAACTCCAGGGGTTGGTGTAGGTGATGGGGTACCAGGGGTTGTAGGCGTAGGGGTCATAGCGACGGTGCAGAGGCTGTTGAGCTTTCCGCGTGTCATAGGGCCTACGTTACCAACCTTGCTGATGCCGTATTTAACCTGGAACTTCATAACTGCCTTTTTAGTAGCAGGGCCGAAGGTTGAGGTTTCCATACCGGCTGAGCCAGCGCCTGATGCTGCTACCATCGTACCTGAATCCATGTTCAAGAACTTCTGGAGAGTCATAACATCAGTACCCTTAGAACCAGTTGTAAGACTGCGAGACCAAGTAAACGGGCATACGCCGCCGGCCATCATTGAGCCGTTGGTTGCACTGCGGGTCATTGCTGTGCCATTGAGCGCTGCTGAAACATTTGCGAGCGTTGCTGAGTCTGCGCCAAAAGACGTAAGAAGATTCAAAATGCTTTGAACCTGCGTCTGGCTCAGCGCAGCGGCACGAACTGGCATCGAGGCTCCGAGCAAAAGCGCGAGAGCGACTGCGACACCTGCCGCAACAGCGACGAGTCGTGTAGAACTCTGAGTAATTGTCATATTCTAATTTTCGAACTGATTAATAATTGCTTGTAATCGACTAATAAAGGATAAACCTATTACTGCTGTCGCTCGCTCAGAAATAAATCTTTAATTTTATTTCTTGTACTCGCTCAGGCAATAAACGAAAACGAATCTACCCGCCGTATCTCTTTAGCAGGACATGCGAAGCTCTTCTAAAGAGTTGCGCACCCGCTAAAGTGAGTGAGCGATTGGTAGCTAAATGGGATGTGGAAGTGCAGTCGTTAGCAGCCAGGGTGGGACAAGAAATTCGGATGTGTGCTCAAGTGTTAGACGCGTAAAATGCACACCCCTTACAGCGTCTCTAAGATTCAATCTTTTATTCAATTGTCAATGAACTGGCAAGCGCATCCGTATCCGTCTTTACTGAAACTTCAGTAAGTATAGAGCGCACTAGGGAAGAACACTAAAAAACGACTGTGGACAACGTCAAATGAACTCCCTCGGAGTAGTCAAATGTTTTGCACAGACAATAACAAAAATACACTAAAGGAGGTGGGGGGTCAACGTAGCTGTGCCGACTAAATAGGCTCATACAAACTCCAACGACGCTCCCCCACTCTTCTTATTAGTCCTTGTTGGATCATTTGCGTTAGTTCGCGTTGGATAGTCTTCTCGCTGCAATTTTTAACTATTGCTGAAATGTCTTTTATAGAGACTCCCGTATGGTTTTGGACAAACGAAAGGATAACACTGTAGCGTCCTTCTTGATCCTTAGTTGGTTTTAAATGTCCTTTAGAAATGTCCTTTACGCTATCTCCTACCGTTAAAGCCTTTTTAAGTAGCTCAGTCGCAACCGAAGCTGCAGGGACATCTGCTTTTTGCGTCATGGGTTGAATAAGAAAGTCGTCCGATGTAGCAAACGGCGAGAGCCGCGTCCCGGCATCCAACTTTTCGGCTAGAGCTTCATACTCGTCCACCAAAATCCTTGCCGTTTCTTTCGCTAAAATGGAAGAGGTGCTCAGTAGCCGGATAGCTACGGTAAGCGAAAACAACTCGGCTAGCACCTGGGGAAGTTCCATTTCACCTGCTGCTAAGTGTGCTATCGAGGACGGCACAAGAGCGGCATTTTCGACAAGTGTCATAAACGTTTCACGCTCATCCTTTGCGTACTCTGAAAGTATCGATATAACGTGTGCTATTCGCTCAGATTTAAGAAAACAAAAGTACCAATCAGTATGTCCTTTAAAAAGGCTTGATTTTAAGGCGAATGAGTGGAAGTTTTTATGCTTGTCCGACATGTTTGTCCTTTAAATGTCTTAAAAGAGTCTTAGTACTTCTAAAGGACTTTTATAAGACTTTTAGTGTCCTTCAAGTGTACCAATGTCGCAGAGGTGCCGCAATGTTGCTTTTTCTTAAAAAAGGGCTCTGAAGCGTGGTATGATTGGAGACGAAAAATGGCTAAGAAGAACGGCAAAGAAGACCGCAAAGGCACGTCAAAGAAGAAAGCTCTACCGTCGGAAACAAAGCGGGCTATCGTCGTGGTCCTATTTGCAGTGTTTGGGCTTTTCTTGTTACTTGCAGCGTTTGGGGCAGCAGGAGTTGCCGGGACCGACACCTTTCATTTGTTTGACTACCTGCTTGGTGTTGGGTATTTCCTGCTTCCTGCCTTGCTGTTTGTTTTGGCAGTAGGCACGCTGAAGGAAGAGTCGGTGGGGTTCTCAGGACTCAAAGCTATGAGCAGTTTAGTTTTTATCCTGGCAGGGCTCGGCTATATAGAAGTAGTGTTTAAAAAAGGCGGCTTAGTGGGTGGTGCTATAGCCCACCCAGCTATACACTTGTTTGATATATATGCCTCGCTTGTGTTACTTGGTGGACTTTCGCTCATTTCACTTCTTGTGTTGTTGGAGGGCAAAATATCGGTGGAGCTTTTCACTTTAATTGGGCGCGCTTTGGCTGCCGGCCCGCGCGCACTTATAAGTAGTATGCAGGGCACAGAGGCACAGGCTCCTCTAGCAAAGGTACGAGGCTTACCGGACGAAGTAGAGGACGAAGACGATGAGGATGAGACTGAAGAAGATGAGGAGAAAGAGGACGAGCAGCCACAAGTACAAGCGCCCGAGCGCGCTCCGGTAGTTGCGAGCAATACGCGCGAACTGCAGGCAAAGACTTCAGCAGACATGCTCAAAGCATTACTTGGACAGTACACTCCCCCGCCGCTGTCCCTCCTGGAGCGTGACAAGGGCCGCCCCGGTGTCGGCGACATCAAAGGTAATGCCAACATAATCAAACGAACACTCGCAAACTTTGGCATCGTAGTGGAACTCGACGAGATATCTATCGGCCCGTCCGTCACGCGCTACTCTATTAAACCGGCCGAGGGCGTACGCCTTTCAAAAATCGTCGCGCTCCAGCAAAATCTAGCGCTCGCACTTGCCGCAAAGGGTGGCATTCGTATCGAGGCACCTATCCCCGGCAAAGCGCTGGTCGGTATCGAGGTGCCTAACTCTGCAAAAGTCACTGTTGGACTGGGTACACTTTTGGAATCTCAAGAGTTTAGCGATTCACCAAAACCACTCCTTGTTGCACTCGGTCGCGACATAGCCGGTGGCTCGGTGTTTGGAAACTTGGCGAAGATGCCCCACGCCTTGGTCGCGGGCGCTACCGGCTCTGGAAAGTCAGTGGCTATACATACTATCATCAACTCGCTACTCTACCGTTGCGGGCCACAGCAGCTGCGCTTTATTATGATTGACCCGAAGCGCGTGGAGCTCACTTTGTATCGCTCTATCCCGCACCTGTTGACTCCGGTCATAACTGACCCTAAAAAGGCTGTTGCAGCACTTCGCTGGGCGGGCAAAGAGATGGAAAGACGCTACAATATCCTCGAAGAAGAGCGCGTGCGCGACATTGAGTCCTACCACCAAAACATCCTCACCCCGGCACTTGAGAAGTTGCGCAATAACGCCACACCCAAAGTGGGCGAGAAAGTCCCAGAAGCTATGCCATACATCGTGGTCATAATCGACGAGTTGGCTGACATCATGCAGACCTTCCCACGTGAGTTGGAGGCGGCAATTGTGCGACTCGCCCAGATGAGCCGTGCGGTCGGTATCCACCTCCTCCTTTCGACCCAGCGCCCGTCGGTGAACGTCATCACCGGACTCATCAAAGCGAACGTGCCAACGCGCATAGCGCTCCAAGTTGCATCACAAATCGACTCGCGCACCATACTTGACCAGGGAGGAGCTGAGCTCCTCTTAGGTGCGGGCGACATGCTGTATTTGTCGTCGGACATGAACAAGCCGGTTCGTTTGCAAAGCGCCTACATAGGCGAGAACGAGGTAAAAAAGGTAGTGGACTATATAGCGAAACACAACGAAGCGGAAATTCCTATTGAAATGGGCATACCCGCTACGAATGGTCCGCTTACCTCGCTATCCGGTGGCGGTGACTTTGGAGATGAGTCTCCGGACGACGACGAGATGTACGAAGCTGCGCGCGCTGCGGTTATCGAAGCACAAAAGGCGTCCACCTCGTACTTACAGCGCAAGCTCGGCATAGGCTACGCACGCGCGGCACGAATCATAGACACACTCGAAGAACGCGGGGTCGTAGGTCGCGGAGAAGGAGCCAAACCACGCGATGTGCTGGAGAAATCTTCCAACACAGTTGGTGGTGGCCAAGACGAAGTGATATGAACCGCGCGTTGATACTCATTTTGTGCGTCGTCCTCGTCGGATATGGACTATTTGAAGCGCGTAGGATTATCGAAGGACCGACTATTGTGATTACGTCGCCACTAAACGGTAGCGCCACCTCAACCGAAGCGCTTGTCATCACCGGAACAGCACACAACATTTCTTTTTTGACAATCAATGACAAGCCTGCGTACACTGACGAGGCGGGTAATTTCGCGCTCACCGTATCTCCACCACATGGGTATACTGTGGTCACCGTAGCCGCGACGGACCGATTTGGCCGTCGCAATCGGAAATCTGTTTTTATTACTGTATTAAATTACTGTCCTGTCCCCGGGCGAATGGTTTAGTTTACTAGTGTAATAAAAGAAATAAGGTTGAGTCTCAAGGGACGAGGGTCAGATTTCAAAGGAGAATCCGGCACGATCCAGCAGGATCACATTATTTCAACAAAATCTAATGGCAAAAGATAAAGAAAAGACAAAGAAAACCATAGGAGCAAGGACCGGCGCGGACACCAGCGCTATTGACGCAGCTATTCGAGAAATTAAGACCAAGTTTGGCGAAGAAGCTATCATGAAGCTTGGCGACCAGGTGAAGGTCGACGTTGATGCTATCCCCTCCGGTTCGGTCGGGCTCGACTGGGCACTCGGTATCGGTGGCTACCCGCGCGGACGCATCATTGAAATTTTTGGCCCGGAGTCCTCGGGTAAAACCACTCTCTCGCTCCATGCTATTGCCGAAGCACAAAAGAAAGGCGGCATTTGCGCATTTATAGACGCTGAGCACGCATTAGACCCAGAGTATGCACGCAAAATAGGAGTCAAACTAAACGAACTCCTTATCAGCCAGCCAGACACCGGTGAGCAGGCACTCGAAATTGTCGAGTCACTGGTGCGCTCGGGCAAAATAGACATCATTGTTATCGACTCGGTAGCAGCGCTCACTCCAAAAGACGAAATCGAGGGTGACATGGGCCAAAGCCACATGGGCAAGCAAGCAAGGCTCATGAGCCAGGCTTTGCGCAAACTCACCGCTATAACCTCCAAGTCCAAAACGCTTGTTATTTTCATCAATCAGATTCGTATGCAAATAGGTGTTATGTTCGGCAACCCCGAGACTACGACCGGTGGCAAAGCGCTCAAGTTCTATACGAGTGTCCGACTCGATATCCGCCGTATAGCCCAAATTAAAAAAGGCGAAGAGGTTGTCGGAGGCCGCCACCGCATCAAAGTAGTTAAAAACAAAATTGCAGCCCCGTTTCGTACCGTTGAATTCGATTTACTCTACAACGAAGGCATTTCGCAAGAAGGTGAGTTGCTCGCGTTAGGAGAGCGCATCGGTATTGTCCAGAAAAGCGGAAGCTCCTACTCCTACACTCCTGCCGGCGGTGGCGAAAAATTGCCCCTCGGTCGCGGCTACGATGCATCCCGCACCATGCTCCGAGAAAATAAAAAAGTAGCACACGACATCCTTAAAGATATTAAGAAGTCTTTTGCAGACGCTGCTTCAGGCAAAATAGCCCCTGCGAAAGACAAAGATGAAGACACCGAACCAGAGGAGTAACCGTATACTAACTAGGCGAAATGCCGCGAGTCGCGCGAGCGTACCATATCTCGCACTATAGAGAAGAGCGCTACTACACCCACGAGCAGTGCCGCTTGGACCACAAAATTGGTTTTAGTGATAGCTGACAGCAAGAAAAGGCCCGTAGCCGGTAGCCCGACGCTTTCGGCGTGGAGAAAATTAGCAAACACATGGGGGAGTGATGCAAAGAGCGCTACGCCGACCAACGACAAAAAGAGTGCGTACGTCTTCAAAGCGCGCCGACTCGTCAAGCGACGCACGATGTAAATCACTACAACGCCAGCCATAATATTTCTCTCTAGTTTGTTCATATATAAATTATACTTGAGTAGTTATCGCCCGATACAACCTTTCGAACTCTCTTTTGGCCCGGTGCACTCGAGTCTTGATTGCCCCGACACTCACCCCTTCAATTGCGGCTATTTCCTCTTGTGGTTTCCCTTCTATAAAGAAGGCGGTCAGTACCTGGGCAAACATGGGCGGCATTTTAACCAAGACCGAAGCTACTTCGTCGGATATTTCTTTTTTGCCGAATTCTTCGACCGACTTGTCAGGAAAAAGTTCGAGGATCTCCGGGTCAAGGTCGGCCCTGGTCAGCCCTTCGCGCTTGCGCTTAGCATAGTGGGTCAAGGCGGTGTTGATCAAGATGCGGTAGCCCCAGGACGAAAACTGTGCACCTTCGACTAGCTTGAACTTTCGCGCGTTGAGGTAGATCTTTACGAACGCCTCTTGGACAATATCTTCGGCTTCGCGTTCGTCGCGCACGATACTTTTGGCCTTCCTCAAGAATGGCGCTTCGTACTTTTGCACTAGTTTTGCAAAAAGCGACGGATGCGCTAGCGATGCAATAAGAATATTCTCATCCTTTTCAAGCACCTCTATTGAGTCTTGAAGATATTCATTCATGGCCACACTGTACAACATCTACAACCCAGCCTTTACCAAAAAGGTTTCTCTAATTTGCAAAAGGTTGGACAAACCGAGTTTTATGGCTATTATGCAAAGGCCGCGTCTCAATCGACGTAGACGCGGCATAATTTCGACTAAATCATATGGCAATGCTTGAATACAACGAAATATTACCAAAAAAGGTCATTCTTATGGACGGTGAGCCATACGAAGTGCTCGACGCGCACGTCTTTCGCAAACAAATGCGCAAGCCGGTCAACCAAACAAAGCTTCGCCACCTTATCACCCGTAAAGTAACCGAGCAGGCCTTCCACCAGATGGAAAAGGTCAACGAAGCTGACCTTTCAACCCGCGAAGTTAAGTTTCTCTACAACAACAAAGGCGAGTTTTGGTTTTGCCCACCTGCCAAACCAGCTGACCGCTTTAAACTCGATGAGACTACTATCGGCCCTGCAGCAGGGTTCATGAAAGCGAACTCTATCATTGAGGCGCTTGTCTTTGACGAAAACATCATCTCCGTTCGCGTACCTATCAAAGTCGAACTACTCGTAAAAGAAGCACCTCCGGCTGTGCGTGGCAACACCGCCCAAGGCGGCAGCAAACAAATCGTGCTCGAGACGGGAGCCACCATTAACGCTCCCCTCTTCATTAACGAAGGTGACCTCGTACGCATAAACTCCGAAACCGGCCAATACGTCGAGCGTGTGGACAAGAAGTAACTTCATAAAATCAAAAAGCCCCGGATTTCTCCGGGGCTTTTTGATTCCGCTTAGCGAATTATGTACGGCATGAGTGCCATGAAGCGGGCACGCTTTATTGCCTCGGAGAGGGCGCGTTGGTTTGGGGCCGAGAGGCCGGTGCGGCGGCGGGCCATTATCTTGCCGTGCGGGTTTATGAACTTTCGAAGCGTCTCGACGTCTTTGTAGTCGATGCGCTGGAATTGTGCTACGTAATTGTCTTGAGTTGCCATATATTAGAAAGGAATATCGTCTGGGTTAATGTCTTCTTGCGGGTAGTCTATTGCGTCGTCGCTTGGAGCCTTTTGAGGGGCTTCAGCGTCTGAGTAGCCGCTATTTGATGCCTGTTGTGAGCCTGTCGAACCACTTGGACCACCCGGAGCGCCACCCGGGCGAGGGCCGAACTGCACAACTTCGGCTACAACCTCGGTGCGATATTGTTTGCCTTTGTCGGGAGCATCCCAGCTTCGGGTTTGGATACGTCCTTCAATGTAGACTGAGCTTCCTTTTTTAAGGTACTGCGCGGCAGTGTCAGCCTGACGGCCAAACACTACAATGTTGTGGAACTGTACGTCTTCTTGCTTAGAGCCATCTGCTTTTTTGTAGACGCGGTTAGTCGCAACAGAAAACGAACACACATTGCCGCCTGTCGAAGGGAGCGCACGCACTTCAGGGTCTCTGGTGAGATTCCCAAATAGCATTACTTTGTTGATGTACATGTTGATTACTCTTGAGAGACGAGCGCGTCAATGGTCTTGTCGAGCTCTTCTTGAGACACCCCAGCCGGCTTTTCTGCCACTGCTTCGGGCTTTTTAATAGTTTCGCCCTCGAGTCTGTTTGACGTAAAGACGGTGCGGCGAGGCGCCGGTGCATCTTCGCGAACGGTTTCTATGATAAGGAAGCGAAGGACCTCGTGGGTGCCACGCAACATCGTTTGAAATGCTGCTAACTCGCCTCGCTCCATCGCGAACTTGATAAAGCCGAAATAGCTCTCGGCATACTTCTCGCGCTTGCCTTGGACTGAGCGCTCAATAACATACGAGAGCGTCATGCGTGCAGGGAACTGCTCACTTATAATTTCAGCGTCGGCGAGAGCTGCACGCACTTTCTCGACAACTGCTGCTACACCGTCATCTTGAACGGTCGGTACAAGGTGAAATCCGAGTTCGTAAACTGGGACGTCACTCTTGTTCGCTTGGGATAACTCTGAGTTTTCCTCAGAATGCGACTTATTGGTCATGGGATGAGCTTACCACACACTTCCCTTTTCGCAAGAGTATACGGAAAAGATATAAAAAAGAGCCCGACATAGGCTCAAGTAACGAAATGCGACAAATTAGGCGGGTGGATAGTCAGTGTGAAGCGAGGCTCCGGCGTGTCCTCCTCATCAATACGAAGTGGAAATATTGCCCGATCGTTCGGCGGCATCTGCTTGTGCAGCTTAGTACGGAGCCCTTCGACATATTCGCGCTCTGGTGCCGCGGCAAGTACCAGTGGATGGCAGCCAAGGCCATCTTGGCGATGTATAAAGTTGTGGATATTTACTATCCCTTCTTCGAAGTCGAGAGCCTGCGCGTCCAGTACTGCAAGGATCTGATTGAGCAAGTAGCCCTCCCTTTACTCTAGTTCCTAGAAAAATGTAGCACAAAATTTAGAGCCTGAACACTCGCTGTGCGTTTGCCAAAATTTGCGCTCGGACCGCGTCTTCGTCCTCACCTCTTATTTCAGCAATTTTGCGGACAATGTCGGGAATATAGATTGGTTCGTTTCGCTTGCCTCGGTGTGGGGTTGGAGTAACATACGGTGCGTCGGTTTCAGACAACATCATGTCGAGTGGAGTGTTTCGCACCACCTCTTCGTAGTCGCTCGCGAAAGTGATAACTCCGGTAAACGAAAGGGTGAAGCCTAGGTCGAGAAACTTCTTAGCAGTCTCCCACTTCCCCGCAAAAAAGTGTACGTCACCCTGCACTTTTGCATGCGCTTTTAGGATTTCAACGGCGTCATCGTAGGCGCTGTTCTCAGCTTCGCCATGCTTGCCCGAGCGTATATGTAACATTAATGGTTTATTGACCATGTTCGCAAGCTCTATTTGAGCAACAAACGCTTCAGTCTGAATTTTTTTAGTGTCTTCGTCCAAACGAAAGTAGTCGAGCCCGCATTCACCTATTGCTATCGTCTTGGGGTCGCGCGCCAGCGGTTCGTACTTTGATATATCAAAGCGTTCACCACGCGAAGTGAAGCCCTCTTTTCCTTCCTTGCCCGCCGTTGCCCCGCCGTCTTGTCGGACAGGTTTAGCGAAGGAGGGACCAAACTCTTTTTCGTCATGGTACGACTTTGCCGTATGCACCGGATGCAAGCCAATCGACGCCCATACTCCTTCGTGGGAATTTGCACACTCGACTCCGGCTTTAGACGTGTCGAGCTGCGTCCCGACCAGATTCATTCCGACTCCTGCGGCTAATGAGCGCGCAAAGGCCTCTTCCCTATCTTCGTCAAAGGCAGCAAATTGCAGGTGTGTATGTGCGTCGAAGTATTTCATAAAGAAAAATTTATTCTGGTATTCCCTGCCGGCAGGCAGGCAGG
>JAYVXZ010000096.1:0-4110 GCA_043784715.1 Candidatus Adlerbacteria bacterium | reverse complement strand
TTGGCTAACTTTCTTAAGGGATGGTCTCCTGGCAACCCCACGCTTGTTTCGCGACGCGCTCGTTGACATCCAAGTGTCTGAAGTCTTCTTATCGCATCGTAGCCTCGCCTCTGCGGCTTAAAGTGAGTAAAGTACACGTTCTTATTCCTTACTCTCGCAATGCAAGCTTCGTCGCCTGCACCTAAGTAATACCATTTTTTAAAAAAATATGAAATCAAACAGCTACCGATTCTTCCAATCTGACTCTTGCCTCACTAGTAAGTCTTTGGCTTTTTCAGGTTCTGACATAAGTTGCGCGACAACTTTTTCGGTTCGTATACTTTGAGAGCCTTTAACTAAGATGCAGTCGCCGGGCTCAATCATAGCTTGTAGCTCGTCACCTGCTTTGTCGGAGTCTTCAAATTGAAATATTGCACTGTCGGGCAAACCGTTGTTAAGCGCACCTTCGGCAATATGGCGCGCTCTAAACCCAACCGTCACCAACAGGTCAACGCGCTTAGCCGCAAGCGCGCCAATTTTCTTATGTTCATCAAAACTATGTTTGCCAAGCTCTAGCATGTCCCCTAATACTGCAATTTTGCGCCCTGCCGGATTCAAAAGAGTCAGTGCGTTAAGAGCCGCCTCTGAGGCAGCGGGTGAAGAGTTGTAGGTATCGTCAATTAAAAACGTATTTTTGATGCCGCGCAAAATGCGCATGCGGCCTTTTGGTGGCTCGTAGGCCGCAATGCCTTTAACAATATCGGGCGTTGCAATGCTCAGCGCACGGCCGACCGCAGCGGCTGCTATAACCGAAAGCAAGACATGCGAACCCAAAATCCCCACAACGGATACTTCCGCGGAGCTGTCATCTATGACCAACTTCGCTTGCATACCTATCGGCATCGTAGAGTCTGTTTCTATATCCTTTTCAAGCATAGGTGCGCAATCTTCTGCCCGCACATCGGCAGCCCTCGACAAACCAAAAGTTATTATTTTTGCATTTCGCGTCTTCGCTTTTTCGCGCAACATATCGACGCGCTGGTCGTCGGCGTACGCCACCACGGTCCCTCCTTTTTTGAGCGCATTGATCAGCGAAGCTTTTTCCCGCGAGACATCCTCCGGCGAGGCAAAAAACTCAACATGCACCGGCACATCGGGCAGGCGTGTAATGACGGCAACGTCAACACACAGCCACGAGGCGAGCGAGGAGATGTCCCCTGGCTTGTCGGCACCCACTTCGAGCACTAACCAACGCGGATAGTCAGAGGGAAAGAGTATAAGCAGTACACCATCAAAAATATTTTGCAACCATTGAAGTGGGTTACTCCATGCGTTCGGGCTGCCTAAAATGGTCAGGGGCAATCCTATTTCGCTATTAAAACTCTTGTCGCTTTTGCGCACATGTTCGACTTGTGCCAAGACCGAATAAATTGCGTCCTTCGTCGACGTCTTACCAACGCTCCCCGTCACCGCAACAATGTGCGGCTTGTATTTTTTCAACACCAGCTTCGCCTCGGCTTGGAGTATCGTGACAATTATTTTTTTAAAAAGATTTTTCATCTGATTTAGCAAAATCATGCGATTCATCAGAATCGTGCCGTATTATTGTCCATTAAAACGCGGCTAACGGTCTGGCGGGACATTGTAGTAGTTGATGAGAAACTGCGTCAAAGAATGCCAAGGCGGCGCAAGCGTTTGCGAGGCATACGGCGCACCTTTTGGCTCAAGCGCGAACAGGAAGATGATAAACCGAGCGTCATAGGACGGGAAGTAGCCAAAGAAGCTATGCAGGAACCTGTCGTCATAGTAGCCCCCATGCACCGGGTCTGCAATCTGCGCGGTACCGGTCTTAGCCGCCACGCTATAGTGCTCTAGTTTGTCTTGGCCTTGGGCGAGCGAGTAGTCCACCACCTTTGTGAGCATACGCGAGACAGTCACCGACGTTTCGGGTTTTAACACCTGCACTTTTTTTGCATCCCAGGGTATCGCGCTTGTTATACCCGAGTCATAATGAATTTGCTTGACGAGGTGCGGCGTCACAAGGTACCCGCCGTTTGCCAAGATAGCTAACGCGCGCGCTGTTTCAATTGGCGTTAAGGCAATACCTTGACCAAACGACGCAGTGTCATGCTCAACAAGCCGATTACTTTTGAGGTTATTCGTAATGCCATGTACTTCGCCCGGCAAGTCTATGCCCGTTGTGGTAGCAAAGCCGTATTTGTCGAGGAAATAATTTCGCATTGTAACGGGGCCCATACGAGTAGCAATAAAGGATGCGCCGAGGTTGAGCGACTGACTGAGCACCTCCTGCATGGGGATGACCCCGCGCGGTTTGCCGTCGAAGTCGCATATTTTCTTGGTATCAACCGTGATGCAGCCCGTGTCGTTATAGGTAGTTGAAGCAACGATAGCACCCGAGTCTAACCCCGCCGCCATAGTAAGCGGTTTAATGATCGAACCCACTTCGTATACGTTTTGTACCAGCGGGTTGGCGTAGATAAGCCCGTTTGTTTGGGTATTAAATAAGTTTAGGTCAAAGGTTGGATACACGGCCATCGCAGTGATTTCGCCTGTCTGCGGGTCCATAATTATCCCGCCCGAAAGTTTTGGGTGCCATGTTTGGTCATATATTGCCAGCTGGCGCTCCAACTCCGACTGCACGGTGGGCTCTATAGTTGTAACAAGGTCGCCTTGCTGCTCTATCCCTTGCGCCACAGACTGTACACTCCCAAAAAGTTCAACGAAAAAGTTTTTGTATATGCCGCTATCAGTTTTAGTAAGCATCGGGTCGTAAAAACGCTCTAACCCGTAGCGACCCACTTGACGATCAGCGTTGTATGCGACGAATCCTAGCTCTTGTGCTGCAAGTGTTCCACCGGGGTAAAAACGCCAGCGGTCGTTTTGAATGATGAGTCCCGGCAGCTGCTTCGTTTGCAACATTTTACCGACGCTCGCGTCGAGGTGTTGCACTACGAGTTGGTAGGAGCTTCCTTTTTTAGTCGCGCGCGCGACAAAGTCGTCATGCATTTGCGGTACGATGTCTTTTAACGCGGCGTAAAGCGTTTCAACATCTTTTACTTTAGTAGGGTTTATTGCGAGCGAAAAACCTTCTTTAATTGTTGCCGCAGTTATGTGCGTATCGTTCTTGTCTGTAAAATAGATATTCCCTCGGTCAATGAGTGGGCTCGCCGGCTCAAGAAACTGTGCGTTGGCCTTTGCCGCAAAAGCGTGACCCTTCATAATTTGGAGTACATAAAGGCGCCCAATAATGATGAGCGCTACCATCGCAACCAGAATCGTGAGGACTCTGATGCGTGTTAAAAAAATTGTTGACGCACTGCGGTTCACCTAATTTCATTAAGCGTTAGAGTTTTACTACCAGCTGACGCAAACACAGTCGACACGCTTTGAGGCTTCACAAACCCGAGCTCAGCTGCACGCTCGGGAGTGAGCGCTTTTTGCTGGGTCAGATAGGCCATCTCGATGTCACCTAGGTGGGCAGAGATCTTGTTTATCTGACGCTCGGCTGCGGTCCTCGACGCAGTGTGCGTAACAGCCATAAGCAAAAATATACCATATAGGAACACCGACAGCGTGCAGCACATTCCAAGTAAAGCGATGGTTCGAGTCAGATACATGTTGTATAGGCCTAGTTTGTGCATATTTTTTCTATGACGCGCAGTTTGGCACTGCGAGCGCGAGGGTTACTGATAATTTCTTTTCTTGAAGGAACAAGCGGCTTTTTATTAATAAGTTTTCCGTCTTTCTCTACAAGGTCTTTGAAGAGATGTTTGACCACGCGGTCTTCGATACTGTGGAAGCTAATGACCGCTATTCGTCCGCCGCACTCTAAGTTATTCCAAACCCCCATGACGCCCTTTTCGATGACCCCCAGTTCGTCGTTCACCGCGATACGCAACGCCTGGAAGGTTTTGGTCGCGGGGTGGAGCCGCCCTTTGCGGTACCCTGCCGGCACAGCGTCGCGCACTAACTCGGCGAGCTCGAGTGTTGTTTCAATGGGTTTGACTGCCCGGCGCTCGATAATCGCTTTTGCTATGCGGCGTGCGTATTGCTCCTCTCCGTAGCCGTAGATGACGTCTGCAAGCGTCTTTTCGTCCCACTCGCCCAGTA
>JAYVXZ010000095.1:0-13043 GCA_043784715.1 Candidatus Adlerbacteria bacterium | reverse complement strand
GATTTTTTTGTTTCTCAAGATCGGCGACAAATTCCTGTACCGCGCCCGCTACAGGGACCGAAAGCAGCACTCCCAAGAATCCGAAGAGTCTAAAACCGATAAGCAGCGCCAAAATAACCAAAAGCGGAGGCACACCAACAATTTTTTTAACCACAACGGGGTAAATAAGGTGCGCCTCGAATTGCTGCACAATTAAATAAATTGCTGCGGTAATAATTGCGAGTTTTACTCCACCGGTCGTGAAGGCAATCGCAATGCCAGGAATTGCCGCGAGTATTTGGCCGAATACCGGAATAAGTTCAAATACTGCGGCAAGGACACCGAGCAAAAGCGCATACTTAACGCCGAAAATAGTAAGGCACAGGTAAATGAGAACGCCCACAATGCAGCCCAAAATTAACTGACCCTGCATCCACTTGCCTATTTTGTCTTGGGAGCGCTTCCATAAATTGAGCACATACGCTTGGCTTTTCGGGGGCGTAATAATGCGTAGGAAGTCGTCGATTCCGGTTTCTTGGACCGAAAAATAAATAGACAAAACGATTATGAGCACAAACGAAGTGAGTCCGCCGAAGAATGCGGAGAGTGTTGTAAAGACACCGCCGGTTGAGTCGGCAAGCGTAAAAGAAAGGCTGCGAAGAATGTCAGAAGAGGAGAAGGTATTAAACCCGCCCAGAGGCAGGAGGCCGTGGGTCAGGTCGTTTACCTTTAAGGTCGGAAGAGTTGCCGGCAGCTGCTGGAGTAGGTTGGCCGCATCGTCGAGCACCGGCGGCACGAATATAAATAGGATACTAAAAAAAATGAGCGCTATGCCGAAGTAAATAAGAATAACCGAAAACAAGCGTGGCAACTTAAAGTACCGCTTCATCGTGCGGACGCCAGGTTCAATAGACGAAGCTATAACCACCGCAGTGAGTACGATAAGTACAATGTCGCGTAAGTACCACAGCACCGTAAAAAGTACGAGAAAGAGGATGGTCTTCACCACGCTCCCCGAGGTGATATGAATGTTCACGTCTCGGTTAGGCATGCGTTTATCCTAGCACATCGCGTCTTTACAATTGCGATTTGAATTTTTGTGCGAGTTCAGCGACCGCTACGCGCTCCTGGGCACCCGTGTCTCGGTCCCGTACAGTGACGGTGTCGAGAAGCTCCGGATTTTCTCCCAACGTGTCGAAATCGACGGTCACACACCATGGCGTGCCTATTTCGTCCTGGCGACGATAGCGTTTGCCGACATTGCCGTTGTCGTCCCACATAATTTGCGGGATTTCTTTTTTGAGGTTGAGGTAAATTTCGCGCGCCTTTTCAACCAACTCGGGTTTGTTTTTAAGCAAAGGAAAGACCGCAACTTTGATAGGAGCAACGGATGGTTTGAACTTGAGGAACACCCGCATCTCGCCGTTTTGTTCGTCTTCGCAATATGCGCTGGTGAGGACTGCGAGCATGGTGCGTTCAACTCCCAAAGACGGTTCAATGACATGCGGTAAGAATGATTCCTCGCCTTCTTGCGTATATTTTAGGTTTTGGCCTGAGCCGGTTTGGTGTGCATCGAGGTCAAAATTTGTACGGTACGCCAAGCCAAAGAGCTCTTTGCGACCGAAAGGAAAGTCGAATTCGTAATCGATGGTACGCTTCGAATAATGCGCACGGTCTCCATCCCCCACTTCAAGTTCGTGTATCGAATCTTTCTTGATACCAACCGCGTCAGCGTAGGTGTGAATGTCTTTGCGCCATTCTTCGAATCTATCTTCCCAATCCTCGGGCTTTACGAAGTATTCGACTTCCATTTGCTCTAACTCGCGCACGCGGAAGATAAAGTCACGCGGCGCTATCTCGTTTCGAAATGCTTTGCCTATTTGTCCTATACCAAACGGAAGCTTTGGGTGGAAGGAGTCGACGATATTCTTAAAGTTTACAAAAATACCTCCTGCAGTTTCAGGTCGCAAGTAGGAAATGGACGACTCATCCTGTGAAGCGCCTATATTCGTTTTAAACATAAGATTAAACTGAGCGACAGTACCCAGTTTACCTTTGCAGTCAGGACATATGGTCGTATTTTCCAATTGGTCTGCTCGAAAACGATGCTTGCACTTTTCGCACTGAACCAACGGGTCGGCGAATGTTTGCGTGTGTCCGCTCACTTCCCACACTTTTGGACTCATGAGAATTGCCGCATCGAGGCCGTACATGTCATCGCGCGAATCAATGAACATCTTCCACCAGATGTTCTTTATATTATTTCGAAGCGCCACGCCGAGCGGACCGTAGTCGAATGTACCGGCCAGGCCGCCGTAAATTTCGGAGCCTTGGTATACGAAGCCGCGGCGCTTACACAGCGAAACTAACTTTTCCATCAAATTTTCTTCAGTTGTCATATATTATTTCTTCGGTGCTACATTGCTCATCGAGTCTTGGAACCCAACGTCCCCCACCAGCGCTGTGGACGCAGGCTGGGCCGTTGTATCTATTACTACCTGAGCAAAGCGATCTTGGCCAGTGAGCTTCGCGTTCCCGGTGAGTTGCGGCGACTGGCCAACCTGCGAGATACTTGGCAGCAGTGACACTTGAAAAGCCGTCGAGCGTGGCGGCATACTAAACCCAGTCCCTGCTTTTAGATCGTTCATAGCCCAACTGACCGTGCGACTGGCTTTGTCGAAAGTGACGCTGCCGTCTTGTGCTGCTATAAACTGCACGTACGGCGGCAATACCGCTGACACAACACTGTTAGCTATCGTATTTGACGAGTTTTGCACCGTCCACACGACACTATAAGTTGTGCGCTGCTCGGCGACCGGTGGCATAGGCCCAGAGTTTTGGAACGGGCCGGTAAAATGGAGTGCGGTTTCTTTGAGTAACACAGCGGAGGCAACGGAGGCTTGAATCGTTGCAGCCGAAGACACTGTTTCGGGCACGCCGCTTTGACCTTCGCGTACACCAGAGACCGTAAGATTTAAGTTGACCGTTGGGTTGGTGTAAATAGTACCGTTCGCTCCAGGACTAATCGTATTAAATGAAAATGGAAAGGTTCCAGTGCCACCGGGCGGCACGGTTGCGAGCGAAGTATCTTGGTCTCTGGACCAGGTGATGGTATTGTTTTGCGATTGGTAAAAACCATTTGTAGAACTTATGGAATTTTTATCGAGCATGGGTCCTGAAAGACTCATGACAATTTCGATGTTCGACACCGGCACCGTGAGGTTATTTTGCCACAGCACACTACCGCTTACGGCGTGCCCAGCTTGGATAGCAACCGTCTTACCTGTTTTCCCATCAAGTGACAAAGTCGCAGTGATAAATGCTTTATGGACCGTAAGCGTTTGTGGCACCACTATGAACGGTACTTTAATTGATGTATTCGACTGGTCGGCGTCTGAGCCGCTGAGAAACCGAAAGACTCTTTCGTCGCCATCCTGGCCAACGATTTTACCCGTAAGGTGAATGTTTCGAGCCTGACCTGGTGCAAGCGTGCCAAGGCGCCAGATGTTACCGCCCGAGTCGAGTGACGGCGTCGCGTTAACAACGGAGAAACCAAACGGAAATTGCCCTTCTAGCACCAAGTTTTTAATTGGTGCTTGCGAGTTGCTTGTGACCGTGACGTCTAAGTCGAAGGGTTGGTCAGAAATTGCTTCGTTTGGCGCTTGCACATTCACCGACACGGGCGAAGAGCCGACCGTAAAATCGGCTTCGGCTTTCTTTTGGAAAATTGAATTTGAATTTGGCACCGAATATTGCAGTGTCACTATCACCTTTTGCTGGGAGCCTTCTTGACCGTAAAACACCGCGTTGGCAGTTCGCTTAATTTGCTCGCCACCTGCTATCCCGCCCACCGACTGCCTCTCGTGTGACAATTGCTGGGACTGATCGTTGGGGTCGCGTGTGTTTACCGGATAGTCGATAGAAATGTCCACGAGCTGCAACGGAGACTGATTGCGATTATTAACTATAATTTCAAACGTGGTTTGTTTGCCCCCATCTATGACCGAAGGCGATAACACTTGGATGTCTATGTTTTGCGGCGAAATGGTGTTGCCGCCAACAAAAAAAATATACGCTGCGCCACCCATCGCCGCTAAGAAAAACACGAACGAGCCTATAAAAAATTTAGTAGCAAAAGACACGTGTTTATTGCCCGCAGACCCTACGTCTGTTGAACGGGGCGCTGTGGGCACTATTTTTGAGTCAGTCCACGAAACGGCCGGATGCTCGACATGGCCTTCGGGGCCGAGTGGGGTGCGCGCTTCAAGGTGGATTTTTGGTTCGTGCTCACGCGAATACAGCGAGTCTTTCATGCCGTCTATCGCATCCTTTTTTTTACCCCGGTGCTCCATATACAGCAAGTATATCATTCCTCCCCTAGAGCCCAGTGGCATTGATTGATTCGTTTATTGCACGGATTATCGTCAGTCGCTCGACTTTCACCTGCGCCACTACAGCCTCTGAAATAAATCCGTTTTCGCTTGTACGCAGTAAAAATGGTGCGAGCGTCGGCGAAAACGGCAGGTACCCAAGGTGCTCCATAATACGCAGTACCAGCACACACTCGACCGCCTCCGCATCAACCAAGTCTTCGACCTCTGATAAATAGCCGAGCCCTTCGATGACCGTGTCGTACAGCTCGCCCACCGGCTCTTCGCCGTTAATGAGTCGCAGGAGCAATCGCGTCACACGCCCGATTTGCCCGCGACGCACAGAAGACGCTTGGGTGAGCGCATGGGAAATGCCTTCGACACCAATGAGCTTCCACTCGTGGCGCCCTCGAACCAAGGAGTAGCGCGCGAGTGTCAGCGACTCCAACCCAAAGCGAAGTTTGGACACCTCTTTACGCGCCGAGCGCGCCGAGGCGCATACTAAACCCAACTCCTCTGTCAAAATGGAAACAAGCGTATTGGACTCCCCGACTCCGCGCTTCCTCAAGACAAGCCCGCGCGTTACAAACACTCGGTGCATACGTTATAGAGTGATAGTAAACTCAACAGGAAACGGCAACGTCACGAACTCGGTAGTTGAAGTATCTGAAATCGTAAGTGTCGAGAGATTCGTCTCCTCAACAAGCGTGTCGGCATTGCGCTCAAAGAATTTCCTCCCCTCTTCGTTAGTAATAACAGCGAGGACCGGTCGGTCGCTGATGGTAAGTTTTTGTGTTTTGCGCAGGTCTTGGATACTGCGGATAATATCGCGCAAAAGACCTTCCTCCTTCAACTCGGGCGTGAGCGTGGTGTCCAAAAGTACTTCGACCGAAAGAGTTGCATCTTCAACAACATCTTTTACATTCACCTCTTCTTTCAAAATTATTTTTAAATTAGGATTTTTTGGGAGTATTTTGACCGAGAGCTTCGAGAGTGGTTGGCGGATTTTGATGCCGGCCTTCTCACGCTCCTGCAGACCCATCGACGCGAGCACTCGAACCTGCACCATGTCTTTTAACAATTGCTCGTCCACCGTACTGTGAGTCGGCCAGTTTGCTAAATGCACACTCTGGGGGTCATGCAAAGACTTTACTCGCTGATAGAGGTCTTCCGCAAAGAACGGCATGACCGGCGCAATGACGTGCGCCAGAATAAACAGCACATAGCGAAGTGTTGCAAGAGCCGCATCTTTCTCATCCCCTTCTGTCTTAAAGCGGTCGCGTGAGCGGCGCAGGTACCAGGTCGAAAGGTCGTCTATAAAAGCCCCTAGCGGTCGCGTGGCTACATCAAGTTCGTTAGCCTCAAAACCTTTTGTTGTGTCGCGTACAAGTTCGCTAAGTCGTGACATAATCCACTTATCCAAAACGTGTAGAGACTCCTTAGGAGTCGGCGGCAAACTCTGTTGCGGAGCCGAAGATCGATGCAGAGAGTTTGCCGCCGACTTCCCCTCACTAGTCGCGGGCGAATATAACTCATAAAACGACCGCACATTGTCCAGACGCATGAGAAGTTTCTTGACCACCTCTTCGACCCCGCGCGCCAAAAAGCGCAGGTCCTCTGCACGCACCACCGAAGACGAAAGCAGGTGGTAGCGCAGCGCGTCCGCACCGTAGGTGTCCACAATTTCCATCGGGTCAGGGTAATTCTTGAGTCGCTTGCTCATCTTCTGGCCGTCACTTGCAAGGATAAGGCCGTTAACAATAACGTTTTTGTACGGGCTCTTCCCGAAGAGCGCCGTGCCCAACACAATAAGCGAGTAGAACCATCCGCGCGTTTGGTCCAAACCTTCGGCAATAAAGTCAGCCGGATAGCCTTTGGCAAAAAAGCCAAGTGTGCCTTTTGGGTCAAAGACATCCGTCTTGAACGGGTAATGGTGCGAGGCGAACGGCATTGCACCGGACTCAAACCAACAGTCAAAGACGTCTAAAACACGCTTCCATTCCCCTTCTTCCCCGCTCAGCTGTACCTCGTCTATGTAGGGGCGATGCAAATCAAGCTCGAAGTGCTCGTTGTGCGGGTAGGCAGTGAAGGTTATCTCTTTAAAGCCGGCGGTTGGTAACACCAGCTCCTTTTCGAGTTTGTGGTGCGGCGTGCGCATTGCGACCTTCTCCATCAGCCACGCAGGCGCGCCATGGGTCACAATTAAGACCTTCTTGTCGCTATGGTTAGCTTCAATGTCGAACAAGAAGTCCCCCACGCGCGCCTGCACCTGGGTGTAGGACTCGCCTCCGACCGCAGCCGTGTTAAATTTATCCGACAAGGTTGCGAAAAGTCCTCGCCACTCTTCAATTGGCTTATCATTCTTCTCGCCGAAGTGCGTCTCGCCAAGGCGGGTGTCGGTCCTGATTGCGCTGTATGGCAAACCAAGCTCGTCACACACAATGCGTGCCGTTTCTTGCGTTCGAGTCAGTGGCGAGGCAAAAATAATATCGACGCCGGAACCTTTTAGTTTTTGCGCGGATGCGCGGACTTGAAGCTCGCCTTTGAGAGTAAGTTTGTTTTCGGTATCATTGTTGGAATTGAGAAATCCTTCGACGTTACTGCGCGCTTCGCCGTGGCGCATGACAGTGTACGTATTGCCGGACTTACGTACCATCGACAAAAGCTCGTCGACCGAGCCTGCAATTTTTAACTCTTTAGTTTTCGTATTTCGCCACACGGGAATTGGCGCACCCCAGTAGCGGCTGCGCGAAATGGCCCAGTCGGGCGCAGAGTGCAGCCCATTGTTGAAGCGGCCCTTCCCCACATGTTCGGGGACCCAGGCTACCTTATTATTTTCTTCAATGAGCTGCGGCTTGAGTGTCTGCACATTCACGAACCATGAATTTGCTGCCCAATTGAGTAGCGGCGTATCGCAGCGCCAACAGTGCGGGTAGGAATGATTTATTTTTTCTTTTTTAAACAGTAGCCCGCGGGACTCCAGGTTGGCAACGATTTTTTCGTCCGTTTCCATATGTCTCCCTTTCGGCTTCACCGGCATGTGCGCGAAGTCCGACACGGTAGATACAAAACGTCCGTCGTCGGTCACGTGGTGTATGAGCGGTATATTCTCTTTTTGCGCTAACTCCAAGTCTTCGGCACCATACGAGGGGGCCAAGTGGACGATACCGGTGCCGTCTTGGAGCGTCACGTAGGGCGCAGCATAGACCTTCCAGGCATGCATTTTGTGTTTGTGTACTTGGTCTTTAAAGTATGGGAACGGCGGCTCGTATGCCTTGCCTACCAAGTCCGAGCCGAGCATCTCTCCCACCACAGTAAAATCTTCAGTGCCAAGTACTTTTGCCGCCAACTCTTTCCCCACAACAACGAACCCTGTTTCGGTTTTAATCTTTACATAGGTTGCTTCAGCATTAACCGCAGCAGCAGAGTTCCCCGGCAGTGTCCACGGGGTGGTTGTCCATATAAGTAGAGAGGTGTCAGGCTCCTCCAGGAGTGGGAGCTTTACCGTAACTGCAATGTCGTCGATATCTTGGTAGCCAAGCGCGACTTCGAAGTTAGACAACGTTGTGCCACAGCGCGGACACAGGTGCATCGCCTTAAACCCTTCGTAGATCAAATCTCTATCATGCAGATTTTTAAACGCCCACCACACGGACTCGGTGTACGCGCTGTCCATAGTCTTGTAGTCATGGTCCATGTCGGCCCAGCGACCCATGCGCGGGATAATTTCGCGCCACGCATCGACATCTTTCATAATGCTCACGCGTGCCGCAGCATTGAACTTTGCAATTCCAAATTCTTCGATATCGCGCTTGTTCTTAAAGCCAAACTCCTTCTCCACCAAGTTCTCGACCGGAAGACCATGGCAATCCCAGCCCCACTGGCGCGACACATGGTAGCCCTGCATCGTTTTAAAGCGCGGGATAGCGTCTTTAATAGTGCTCGCAAGCACATGGCCGTAGTGCGGCATGCCGCTTGCAAACGGCGGCCCGTCGTAAAAAACGAACTCGCCTTTAGGCGCGTCCTTCTCGAGGGATTTTTGAAAAATTTTTTCGTTGGTCCAAAACTTAAGCACCGCCTCCTCGCGCATAGCTAAGTCAGACTTAGGCTTATAGGGCGGCTGCTCCAGCTCTTCCCCGCCCTGTTTGAGATCATCTACCATAGCTGAAAATATAGCACCTTAGGGCACTTTTGCCATTGTTTACTCTATAAAAAGAAAAAAGCCCAAGGCGAGTGTGCCAAGGGCTTTTGGTCGACGCTGATTCAGCGTGAGTTACTAACGATTCTGAGTAGAGGCCGTTCTTCGACAGGTGCGGGCACAGGCGCAGCGTACTTCGCCGTCCAAGCTCTGCCAAGTTCGGCAGCTTCATCCTCTGTGAGCCAGGACCAATCCGCGCCACGAGCGCGAATTGCTACCCAGACAGTATTGCCGTGAACATGCTCTTCGACTACAACAATCGGACATTCAGACATGGTCCCCTCCAAGGACAGCGGACTCTTAAGCCAATATAACTTTATATCTGTCAAGCTCAACTGTCAAGTCTTCGAATCTCACATCTCCTCAGGTGCGGGGATGCCAAGCAGGTGAAGACCGCTTCGCATCGTGTTCGCAAAAGCTTGAGTTAAGAGGACACCATACTCGGGATTTTCGCCGCCAATAACGCGTTCGTTTGCATACCAAGAATTAAAAAGCGAAGCGAGCTCCGTTAGGTAGGTCGTGATGTAGTGCGGTTCGAGTTCGGCCGCCGCATGCGCTACCACTTCGGGGAAATGGAGGAGGGTTCTCTCCAACAGAGATCGCGCAGCAGAAGCCGGGCGCTCGTCTGCAAAAGCGTCCCCTTGTTGACTTGCAGCGGCTGCAGGCGAGCGCCCGGTTTCTGTCCCGAAGGCCAACCCACCGAGCACTCCTGCCTTATGTGCTGCTTTTAAAAGTGATAACGCGCGCGTATGTGCGTATTGCAAATATGGACCGGAATCGCCTTCAATCGAAAGAGACTTCTCCGGATCAAAGATAATATCTTTGCCGCTCCCCTGCTTGAGCACCGCATACTTTATGGCACCCACCGCAATTTGCTGTGCGGTTTTTTCGACATCCTTCAATTCTCGGCCCTCCATCTTTTCTTTTGCAGCGTCGTTAATATCCATCAAAAGCGACTCGCCTGTCACAACGTTGCCTTTGCGCGATGACATCTTACCTTCAGCAAAACGCATCATGCCGTGGGAGATGTGCTGGAATTGCCCGGCCCAGTCGGGGTGTACCAACTCAAGCGCTTTGAAAATTACTTTAAAATATTCGTCCTGCTCGTTAGCGGTAATAGTGATAGACAGGTCAAAAGCGGCCGTTTGCTTCTTTGCTTCGGCAAGTCCGATATCTTTTGTCTCATAGGTCGGCAGGCCAAGGCGGTTCACGAACACGCGAGTGTGGAGGCCGTAATTCTCGCCATGAAAAACAATTGCACCTTCGCTCGGCTCAAAGATGTCTTTATGAGAGCGCACTACTTCCAAACCGAGAGAACCGGTCTCGCTTTCAAAAAAATAAACATTAAACGCGGTACCGAGCATGTAGTAGAGCTCTTCGAAATGCTCCAGCGTTAGCTTCCTGCCCTTTTGGTAGAGACTCCACACTTTTTCGTCGGTCACGTCGTCGTACTGTTGGTAGATACGTTTGTTGAGTTGGTCGATTAACTCTTTTTTCGCAGGATCGTCTTCGTACATCCGTGCGCCTTCGACATAAGCGGCCGAGATGTCCGCCACCGACGGGTCGAGTTGGTCGGTTTCAAGCAGCACAAAGAGCGCCTTTGCAACATGCGGCCCGACATCGCCTTGGTAGTTGACGCGTATGACATTGGCGCCCACATGTTCGAGTATGCGAGCGATAGACTCACCAATCGTGTTGCTCATGAGGTGGCCAATATGGAACTCCTTGAATGGGTTCGGGTCGGTATACTCGACCATGATCGTTTTCCCTTCCACATCGGACAGTATAGTAGCCCACGCATTGTTCGCTGCCTTTTGGACTTCGCCCTCGATCGCGCCGTGCGAAAGATAAAAGTTAATGAACCCTGGACCGGCTATTTCAATTTTCTCTATCATGCCGGAAAAAACAGATTGTACGACACCGTCGGATTGGAGCTTCTTCTTCAGCTCTTCTGACACCTCTCTTGGACTCTTCCCCAGCTGTTTGGCGGCAACTAAAGCCGCATTGGTGGAATAGTCGCCGTGCGAAAAGTCGCTTGGCCTTTCCACCACGAAAGGCGAGTCGGTCACTCTGAGCTCTTCGAGCGCCTTTGCTATTGCATCATACAAATCTTGTTGCATTACGGTTTACACTATTCTGTTACAGCGTTGTTGTCGAGAGGTTTGGTTGTTGGCCTTCAACGGCAATAAAGGAGATTCTCCCAATGAGTTGACCCCTAGTCGTTTCGATATCGCAGCGCCATTTGCCCGGCGTCAGCGTTTGGATGCTCCACCCCCTATAGCCTTTGTCGCGACCTCCGTTAATCGGGAATGACGTGCTCGACTGGACCTCCCATTGCGAACGCTCACTACTATATTTTTGCCATTGGTGCACTACCGGGGCCGAGAGGTTGCCCGGCGCGAATATGGCACTAAAGCAGTATGCTTGACCGTCGTTCATATAATGATACGTCGAGTCGGTGTCGCGCCAAAATACATACCACTGGGGTACTTCTGAGGTGGCTACGTACCCACCTATACCGTCTTTATCTAAAGAGTGGTAGATGCCGACTTGCTTAAGCGACACCGGTACCGGTGGTATGACATTTAAAAAGTAGAGGCCGGTAAATAAAACGAGTATAGCCACGAGGATACCTGACACTTCTACCATCTGCTTCGTCTCTTTCTTTTTAAATACTTTAAAAAATAAAATTGCTAAGAACCCGGCGATAAGGAGTACGCTCAATAGACAACTAAGTAGGAATACGGTCGCCCCAATGGAGTGGAGCAAAAACGTCGGCACCGCAATGACGCAGTAGGTCAAAAGCAAAAAGTAATAGATAGCGACATTAAACCGCAACTGCTCGTACGTACCTTTTAAAAACTCGTTGCCAAGCGCAAACGCCGCAAGCAGTCCTATAAACAAAAGGCTGCCGCCAAGCGTACCGCTCTTACCGTACAGCACGAGCAAATTGTTTGCCAAACCTCCGAAGCAAAACTGCAGAAGAAGGAGCAACAGAAGCGGCTCGGTCGGATGTTCCTTATCCCTCTGTCGGCGTCGCACTTTTATGTTGAGTAGCACAATAACGGTCCCCGCAACAACAAGGTAGGTGATGAGTAAAATATTATCCGCGATGCTGTCAGGCCGCTTTGCCAACCAAAGGTCGAAAGTAAACCCGAGCGCCAAACCGCCGAGGTTAATGTGGCGCTCATATTTTTTCCACAACAAAAGGAGTCTATGGCCCATGGACTGCATAACTCCATTGTACTCCCTTTTGCACTCCGACTTTTACTTACACAAAAGAATCAGGTATAGGGAATTTCGCGCACATATCCTTTATTTCCTGATGTACTGCCGAGAGCTTCGTTTTGTCGTCTTGGTTTTTGAGCGCATCAAGCATCAACTCGGCAACTCGAGCACTTTCCCCTTCTTTGAAGCCTCGCGTAGTGATAGCCGGCGTACCAAAGCGAATACCCGACGGGTCCATAGGTGAGCGGGTGTCGTCGGCTATAACATTTTTGTTTAGCGTAATACCGACATCATCCAAAACTTTTTCTGCAACTTTCCCCGGGATACCTAAGCTACCGAACACGTCGGCCAGTATCAGGTGATTGGATGTGCCGCCGCCGAGCATTCGCACGTTGTTTGCCTTAAAGACTGCTTCCATAGCTTTGGCATTTTTGAGGATCTGCGCCGCGTAGGTTTGAAACGACGGTTGAAGCGCTTCGCCAAACGCGACCGCCTTGGCAGCTATGACATGCATGAGCGGCCCACCTTGAAGGCCCGGGAAAATCGCCTTGTCTATTTTCTTCGCCAACTCCTCGGAGTCGCGCGTGAGGATGAGCCCACCGCGCGGGCCACGTAGCGTCTTGTGGGTCGTCGAGGTCATCACGTCGAAGCCGTAATCAAACGGATTCTTGGCAGCCTTGCCTGCGATGAGTCCTGCAATATGTGCCGCATCTATAACCGCGTATGCACCAACCTCGCGCGCAATAGCAACAAACTTTTCGTAGTTGAGTTCACGCGAATAGGCTGAGAATCCGGCCAGCACAATTTTTGGCTTGTTAGCCTTCGTGACCGCGAGCATGTCGTCGTAGTCGATCTCGCCCGTCTCGACATCTTTCATTTTATAGCGCACGAAGTTAAAGAACTTGGTGATGTAGGTGACCGGGTGGCCGTGCGTTAAGTGGCCGCCGTGGGAAAGGTCCATACCAAGAACCGTGTCGCCCGGCTGCAAGAGCGCGAAATACATCCCGATGTTCGCGTTAGCACCCGAGTGCGGCTGCACGTTGGCAAAGCTGGCACCAAAGAGCTTTTTAGCACGCTCAATGGCTAACACTTCAGCTTGGTCGGTGTAGGTCTGCCCGCCATAGTAGCGTCGACCAGGATAGCCTTCGGAATATTTGTTGGTGAGTATTGAGCCCTGCGCCTCGCGTACCGCACGCGAGACGTAATTCTCCGATGGAATAAGCTCGAGCCCTTCCCTTTCGCGCGTCTCTTCGCCCTCTAAACAGGAG
>JAYVXZ010000094.1:0-4171 GCA_043784715.1 Candidatus Adlerbacteria bacterium | reverse complement strand
AGGGGCTCCAGCCCAGTGCAAAGAGTGCTCCTATAAGTAGAGAGCTTTCCCATCGGCCAACCGAGAGGAACTTGGGAATTTTTGCATGCCACTCCCCGCCCACAAACGGGAGGCGAATTAAGTTGAGCATCATGAGCCCGAACAGAATAATAATGAGCCCGGACCCCCGAGAAATTACTTCTCGGCTGGACCCGAGATGTGAGCCGATTGCTGCAGCAAAGGTCCCCAGCAAAATAAACACAACCGAGAAGCCGAGCACGAACGCGACTGCATTAAAAAGTATACGTCGTCGCCTTGCAGAGTTACTTACTGTGCCATCCTGCGCTGAAGTACCGGCTATAAACACCAAGTAGCCGGGGATGATGGGCAACGTACAAGGAGCCAAGAACATCAAAATTCCTGCCAAAAAAGCCCCAGGAGCCAGAGTCAATGCATCCATGACTCTATTTTAACGCATTCTTGATCTTCTCACGAGCCGTAAGCAAAAATTCCTTGTCTTTTTGATGCGTGAGCTTCTCGACTGCTTCGTCTAGTGTGTAGTAACCAATTGTAGTGACTTCGCTATCTATAGGCCTGAGCTCAGCTGCTGTAGCATTGGTTGTAAACAAAAAAAGAGTGCGGCGTCGCAAACCCCAATCGGTCGCTTCGCCTTTGCCATGGGGACCAATTGAGTACCGCTCGTAGCTACCTAACTCTTCGACAAAGGTAATGTCCTTGAGTCCTGTCTCCTCGTAAATTTCGCGCACAGCGGCCTCTAACTCAGACTCCCCTGTTTCGATCCCCCCTTTAGGAAAAGACCACGAATTAGCGTGCTGCTCGACAAGCACAATTTTACCGTCAGGGCCGACGATTATCCCTCCTGCAGATGGCCTTGGTGTCATATAATTATTTTATTCAAAATATGCAAAGCGGGGCTTCAACACACCTTCAACTTCAATATCTTCTAAAAACATTTCGAGAGCTCGAACCCAAATCTTCTCAGGCGAATGAATGTCCTGGTATACAACCACCGGCACTTCGGTTGCTTCGTCAATCGCTAAGCACACTATCGTGTACTCGTTCCCCTTATAGTGCCGATATTTTTTGCCAGCTTTTGGAGTGTTCATATAGTTACTGTACCAAACAAGTTCGCCCATCGCGCTCTAGCTCGGTGGGATATTCTTTCGCTTCTAGTATCCCGTCTTTTGAGATAGTAAGCATCACAGCGAGGCCATGGGTCACGGCTTGGCTAAAGTATTGGTCAAAGATAAAATTCCCCAGCGAATAATACACCGTGGTGCTGCCTATTTTCTCGCTTTGTCCCACAACGTGTGGGTGCGCACCTACGACCGCTGCGGCGCCGTTCTCGGCAAACAGAGTCGCAATGGGCAGTATGTCGTCGGCACTGGTCGAGTACTCCGTTCCCCAGTGTGCGAAGACAATAACTACCCTCCCCGCCTTATTCTCTTTTGCTATGACGTTTGCCACGTCGCCAGGCGAGCTGCCGCCAAACTCGTTGTAGCCCACGAACGAAAACGAGATGCCGTTGTATTCCATTCGGTGCACGGCTTCGCTGCCGTCGACTCCGCCGAAGTAGCCTACCCCCGCCTGGTCAAGGTACACGCGAGTCGAGGAAAGACCTTCAAACCCGAAGTTCAAAATATGATTATTACTATTTGAAACTACTTTAATGTTATGACGAAACAAAGTTTCGGCCGTACTCGTTGGGAAAGTAAACCGATAATTGTTTGCACTCCCCGGTATAGTGCCGAAGCTCACCGACGGGTTACTGGTTATCGGCCCTTCTAAGTTACCGACCACAAAGTCGGCGCTGTGCAAAAGTGAGTCCACACAAGAGAATGGGTAGTCTACTCCCGACTGCTCGCCCACAAAACGAATTTGCCTATCAAAAAACATATCGCCCACAAAAAGAATGTGGGCGACCGCGGCGACAGGCTTTTGCGGAGCGTGCATAAAAACGCGGCTTGGCTGCATGACAGGTACAAGTTTAGCCGGTTCTTTTTTGGGAATCTCTGCAAACACGACGCCGAACGCAAAATATGACCCTAGGCTCAGCAATCCAAACGTCGCTAAAGCCACATACGAAACATGCAGGCGATCTACAAACGATTGGGGCTCTGTGTATTCAACCATATTAATTTGTTGGAGTACTAGTCGCAGCACTTTGTGCATTTTCAACCTTTACGCTTCGCATTGCATGTCCAACATTCCCTGCCGCGTCAGTCGCACTATATATAATAGTATGCCCTCCGGCTACGCTAGTGCTTATTTGGACCCTGTCTGCAGTCTGTATTGGTCCACCATCAACAGATGCGTACAGTCCGAGGTTATTGTTTGCCGGCGTGGTGCCCCAAGCAGGGTCTACCACGGTAGCCCCAAGGTCGATGTAGGTGTCCCCAACAGTAATCGTGGTTGGGTTAAAACCAACAATTGTTATAACCGGCGCAGTCGTGTCTACCGAAGAAGTTGTGGTTGCTGACACAGGAGTAGAAGTCGATGTAGGTGTAGGTGCGGCACTGGTGCTTGGCGCACCGCTTACCGTCGCAGACTGGTTTGAGCCGGCCACTATCTTGAGGAACTGCTCTTGGGTGACGCACGTCGAGCCAACACACAAAAGGTCGGTGTGTACTTCTTTGGCAAATAACTTATCAAAGGCCCCAACTCCGGCGTGCACCGCGCTGCCTATTTCTTTTATACCATTTTGTGCAATACCACTGATAGCAGAGAGCGCACTGAGAAGCGCATCGTGAAGGCTCGCACTAACTCCCGCGAACGCTCCATTCAAAAGGGTGTCGGGGGTGCTGGTTGGCGTTGTTGTTGCAAAAACTTGCGACAGTGCCAAAGCGAACGTAGAGGTAGCTGAGAAGGTTATAGGCGTCGAGGTGGAGTAGAAGGCAGATGTCGCAACACCAAGACTAGCGGCAAGACGCTCGAGCCCGACCTGCTGCTCTTGTGTGGCAGAAACTAAATATGGAGTGAGTCCAGCGTAGTTGAGTGACTTCATACCGTTGCCGGTTGTCATGACCAGGTCTGGGAATAATGTCTCCACGTCTTGAGCTATAAAACCAGCGTGGAGCTGGGTACCGTCGTCTTCGGAGTTGAAGTTATAGGTCACCGGCTGAAGCTGCATGACGCTCTGGAGTGACGGAGTTACTGAATTTATATTCTTTTTAAGTCTGCGGTCAGACGAACAGGTGACGCCCGTGTTGGAGATATAACAGGCACCGCCAGCGTTGCTAAAGACCGCGATGCTTTTTCCTGAAGCTATAGTGCTGTTACCGACACCCAGAAGTGTCGTTGTGGCAGTGCCGGGAGAAGACGTACCAATCCCCACGAAGCCGTTTTGGTTAACGCCGCTGACCATGAACGCTGGAGTACTCGAACCCTGGTTAGACACAACAAACGCAGGGTGGAGTGTACCCATTTCAACCGAGAACTTACCCCACGGCGTCGAAGTACCTATACCGACCATGCCAGCCGTTGAGTTACCAGTAGTGGAGATACTGAGTATTGGGGTCGCTTTCGAGGAAGTTGCGAAGGAGAAGGCGTTGTTTGTGAGTGATACAAGAGTTGTTGTAGCGGAAATGCCGTGGTTAAAGATGCCGGTATTTGAAATAGAAAATATAGTTGTCGTTGCGCTTGCGGTTGATGAGCCAATTGCGAAGAGCGTTTGGAATGCATCGCCATTGTTTGCATGGATAGAGAGCTTAGCGAATGGCGTTGAGGTGCCGACTCCCATCTGTCCACTAGCACCAATGACGCTTAGTGCCGCTAAGTTTGAATTGCGCCATACTTGTAAGTTACCTGTTTGACCCACCGCTCCCTGAACCACCAAACCAATTTTTGCAGCTTGCTGGTTTGGGATGATAACACTGAAGTCATCTGTTGCACCGATGTTTGCCGGCGTATAGTCAACCGTTGACTGTTTGTTGCCGACCAGCTGCATGCCCCACCATGTTGAAACGGCTGACTGGCCTCCTGCGATAGGTTCAAGCGAGAGGTCGGCCCCGAGAATATACGCGGAGCTTTGTAGTTTGGATGGGAAGACGTAGTTGCCTGCGCCAAAGGTACCGCCCGTGGTGGTAATAACACCAGTGCCGGAGGTGTAGCTGATGACCGAGGAACCGGAGAGCGACGTTGATGAGATTTTGTTGTTGAAGGTTGACCAGTC
>JAYVXZ010000093.1:0-13165 GCA_043784715.1 Candidatus Adlerbacteria bacterium | reverse complement strand
GTTTAGATGGCGACGCAGACATAGAGCTTGGTCAATATAAAGATGCGGTTGCTGCATTTCAAAAAATGGTAAACTTGCGCCCAAGTTTTAGCTCCTGGAGCCGTATCGCATATATTCGAGAATTGACCGGTGACACCAAGGGCGCCAAAGGGGCACTTAGCGAAGCAATATCTTCCGGTAGTAATTATCCAGAAAATATTGCGTGGTCGTATGTTGAGCTCGGCAAACTCCAAATGCGCGACGACTTGGATGCAGCTATGCAATCTTTTAATGAGGCACTCGTGATTTTGCCAACATACACGCAAGCAATGGAAGGTCTTGGTAAAGTAGCATTCGCAAAAGGCAACCTAGCTGAATCTGAGAAACAATTTACAAACGCGTCTACGTTGTTGCCGCTTGCACAGTACGCCGCTGATTTGGGCGACCTTTATGCAAGCGAAAAAGAATCTGCGAAAGCGAACCAGCAATATGCGCTGGCCCAAGTAGCATTCGATACTTCTATCCGAGGTGGAGTCAACACTGACCTCGAAGAGTCACTATTTTTAAGCGACCACGGCCTCCAGTTGCCAAAAGCACTCGAGATGGCAACGCGCGCTCATCTTGCACGGCCAAGCGTATATGGTGCCGACTACCTTACATGGGCACTGTATAAAAACGGGAAAATAAGCGAAGCTGCAGCACTTTCAAAAGAGGCGCTCGCGCTCGGGGAAGTGGACCCTCTCATACTTTTCCATCAGGGGATGATAGCGCTCGCCAACCACGACAATGTGCATGCCAAACAATTTTTAAACACAGCGTATATGCTCAACCCTCATTTTTCTGTGCAATATGCTGAAATGCTAAAATCTACCCTTGCCACAGTAAAATAATGCTTTTAAGCGAAAAGTATGAAGAAACTCATCATTCCTTCACGTAAAATGTGGCTATAATTAGGACGATATGAGTAAGAAAAGTGTAGGAACAGCTGAATATGAACTGTTAACGGTGCAGCAAGCGGCTGCATTTTTAAATGTCGGTCCCGGGACAATTCGTCGTTGGGCTACGCACGGTGAACTCCACGGAAGTAAAATAGGTTTGCGCGGCGATTGGCGTTTTACGAAAGACGAGCTTGAAGCATTGGTTTCGCCGAATACGTCTGAAGTGCAAAGTAGGCAGTTACAGCATGCAACAAATTTTTATGCTCATAGTGTGCAATTTTACGATGATGATGCTTATTTAGTACAGTCGGTTCGCGAATTTATAGATGCAGGCGAGGTTGGGGTCGTGATAGCGACCCGCGAGCACCTAGTCTTGCTTGAAGAAAAACTTTCGGTCGGCGGGATAGAACTTTCATATGCGCGCGTGACTGGCGTGTATACGTCTTTTGATGCACAGGAGACCCTTGCGAAGTTTATGGTGCGCGGTATGCTAGATAGAGAAAAATTTTTGAGCGTGATAGGCTCCATAATCAAAGAAGCTGTCCAAACGAAGCGCAAAGTGCATGCTTTTGGTGAAATGGTTGCAATTTTATGGCAGCAAGGCAACCCGGACGCAGCGCTGCAAGTTGAGCAATTGTGGAATGAACTCCAAACAATATATTCGTTCGCGCTTTTTTGCGCATACCCGATGGACGCTTTTACCGGAGACGCTCAAGCGACGGGTTTTTCGGATGTATGCGGTACACACGGCAAGGTAACTCCTTTGGAGAAGTATGTACAGCTCACAAGCGAAGTGGACCGCTCGCGCGAAATAGTATACTTGCAGCAAAAAGCTCGTTCACTTGAAGCAGAGATAGAGAAAAGCCATAAACTCGAAAAGCAAAAGGATGAGTTTTTAGCTGTTGCCTCACATGAATTAAAGACACCCGTTACCAGTATCAAGGCGTACGGCGAGGTTTTGCAGGCGCATTTTATCAAAGAGGGAAATGATAAAGCCGCAAAACTACTTTTAAAAATGGATACACAAGTGACTAAGCTCACCAGATTAATTGAAGACTTGTTAGATGTAACAAAAATACAAACCGGAAATATATCGTTTACTGAGTCAGAATTCAATTGTGATGCTCTTATTCAAGAAGTCGTTGATGAGATCCAACCAGCAAGCACGCGTCATAGCATAAATACCCGACTAAAAACTCGCATTCTTGTGGTGGCAGATAAAGAAAGATTCGGCCAAGTGCTCACTAACCTACTTTCAAATGCAATAAAATATTCGCCGCATGCAAACAGAATTATAGTTACCAGCGAATGTATAGATGGCGAGCTAGTAGTCCATGTGCGGGATTTTGGTTTGGGTATAGCAGACGAATACCAAAAGAAAATTTTTGAACAATTCTACCGCGTGGACGAAGAGGTATTGAAAACTTTTTCCGGTCTCGGTCTAGGGCTGTATATATCTCAGCAAATTGTAAGCCGCATGAACGGTCAGATGTGGGTCGAAAGTAAACCGGGGCATGGGTCGGTATTTAGTTTTTCAGTGCCACAGAATGGAAGTATGATGCTGAAGGCTGAAAATCCCCCAGTTACAGATATATGGTAAAGAAAAAAAAGATCAACACTACATCAAAGAAGGGCAAGAATACAAAGATTTTACATGAACTTGCCGCAGCGCAAAGTAAATTTGTATCCCTTGAGCGCCTCACAAATTTATTTGAAAATGCTCCCGCTTTTATCTGCACGCTGCGCGGGAAGCATCATGTGTTTGAGCTTGCAAATAAACAATACTATCAGCTCGTCGGACACCGGGATATTCTTGGTAAACCGGCACTCCTCGCAATACCTGAGGCAAAAGAGCAAGGATTTATAAAATCACTTGATACAGTTTTTAAGACCGGCAAACCTTTTGTAGGTAACGAAGTAAAAATTGCGCTGCAACGCGCGGCTCATACGCCACTTGAAGACCGGTATGTTAATTTTGTCTTTCAGCCGATTTTTGAATCTGATGACAGAATCTCGGGCATTTTTGTGCACGGCGTGGATGTGACAGAGCAAGTACTAGCGCGAAGGAAACTTGAAGAAAGCGAAGAGCGATTCCGCACTATGACGGACAATATTCCGAACTTAGCTTGGATGGCTAACCCGGACGGCTATATTTTTTGGTACAATTTGCGTTGGTTCGAATACACTGGAACTACCGCACAAGAGATGGAAGGCTGGGGTTGGCAAAAAGTACATGACCCAGAGTCGCTTCAAAAAGTACTTGTGGAATGGAAAAAATCTATTAAATCTAAAAAAGAATTTGAAATGGTTTTTCCGATTCGAGGAGCTGACGGTCAGTTTCGCTCCTTTTTAACACGTGTAGTTCCTGTGCTTGACAAAGCAGGAAAAGTAGCGCGTTGGTTCGGTACGAATACTGACATAGCAGAGCAAAAAAAAGTTGAAGAGTCTCTTAAAGAAAGCGAGTCGCGTATTCGTTTTATGGCAGACGCTATGCCACAGCAAGTATGGTCGGCGACTCCTGACGGTGCTTTAGACTATGTAAATCAATACACAGTTACCTATTTTAATAAAAGAGCCGAGGATATCATCGGTGCCGGGTGGCAAAGCGTCATTCACCCGGACGACCTTCCAAACTGTATTGATTCGTGGACTGAATCGCTCAAAACCGGTAAGCAGTATCAGGTATTTTTCCGACTGCAAAAATATGACGGAACCTATCGTTGGCATTTGGGTCGTGCGCTGCCGCTTTTTGACGAACAAAAAGTACTCAAGTGGTTTGGTACAAACACTGACATAGACGACCAAAAAAAGTTAGAAGCACAAAAAGACGATTTCCTGGGTATTGCAAGCCATGAACTTAAGACCCCGGTCACGAGTATTAAGGCATATGGGCAGGTACTCGAAGCAACCTTCCGGCGTAAAGGTGACTTACAAGCCGCAGACCAGCTCCTTAAAATGGATGCGCAAATCAACCGCCTCAGCAACCTTATTGCTGATCTACTGGATGTGACAAAAATTCAATCAGGTAGAATACAATTTCATCAGGAATATTTTGATTTTAATATGTTAGTTAAAGACACTGTCGAAGAAATGCAGCGCACCACCGAAAAACACTCTATAGGACTAAAGTTAGGTAAGATAAAAAACGTGTTCGCAGATAAAGAACGCATAGAGCAAGTGCTAACGAATTTCATTACAAATGCTATAAAATATTCTCCGCGTGCCAACAAAATAAATGTGACCAGTGCTGTAGCATCCGGTAGTGTGACCTTGCGCGTGCAGGACTTTGGCGTAGGTATTCAGAAAGAAAATCAACAAAAAGTATTTGAGCAATTTTATAGAGTTAGCGGCCCTAAGCAAGATACATTCCCGGGGCTGGGGCTTGGGTTGTATATTTCAAGCGAAATAATCAAACGGGAAGGCGGCAAAATATGGGTAGAAAGTGCGGTGGGCAAAGGATCGACATTTTGCTTCAGTTTGCCGCTCCAGAAGAAGAATACACGTCAACACATTACTACCTTAGCGCACGAAGAAATTCCACATGACAAATAAAACAGCACAAAAAATGGCTCCGCTCGTTAAGCCAAAAAAAATAATGATAGCAGACGACGACCCGGCTATTGTCGACTCGCTTACGATGATGCTGGAGTTTGGCGGCTACGAAGTATGTTCGACCGTGGACGGGGCAGAAGTACGCGCACTTAACAAAGAGTTGCCGGACCTCCTCCTGTTGGACATTTGGATGTCCGGCGAAGACGGCAAAGAGATATGTAAAAAGCTCAAAAGCCAAGACTCTACCAAGCATATTCCAATCATTATGATCTCTGCCAGCCGTGATATCGAAACATCCGCGCGCGAATCTGGTGCCAACGCATTTATTACGAAACCATTTGAAATGGATAATCTATTGGCGACCGTAAAAAAATTCAGTTTGTAAGACGGAAGGTATGATAATAAGGTACGGCGCATGGCAATTGAATATAACTCATGAAGAATACATATGAGTCCGTGTAAGCTCATCTTATGGATACATTACAAAAGCATGAACAACAAGAAAATACTAAAATAATACGCCGAGCGCCACGAGAGCTGCTGCCGTACCTCTCAGTTGAAGAAGATAAAGAACATAAAACCAATACCGGATTTTTACACCTACGCAATCCCGAAAAGAAATTGCGTATTGGCGAAGTTGCCTCAAGAGAATTTAAATTAATCCTATGTCTCTTTAGTCCTGAAAACTTTCTTTCAGCTAAACATAGGTCAGTGTCGCAAACGCGCGAACGCGTGCTGGCTGCCCTAGGAGCGTCAAGGTATGAAGGAGTACTGGCCCAAAAAGAAGAACCTACAAACTTCGCGTTGGTCCAAAAATCAATCCAAGGTATTAAAAGAAAAGAAATAGGTAAATTCCTCACCTTCACCTTTCAAGAAAATAAAATCCAGATGCTAGTCGGATAATGGGTAGATATGCTTAAATAGTGAGGTATATGTCTCTGCATAAGCATAGAGCACCACTCTATACGCTCTTAGCGGTACTTTTAGCCTGTAGCAGTTTTGGGTTACATGGACGAGTGGCTCGGGCGCAAACCACGCCGCAAGCATCCTCGACCTCAGTGCCCGCAGACGCTCCGACCTCAACGCAAGCACAGCCAATACCAAATATTTCTGTGCCTCCTGCCTCGGGCGCTACTCCTGCTACAACCACGCCTACTCGTGGAGTTCCTATAAAGCCAAAACCAATACTCCCAAAAGGAGTGCCGCATGCCACTACTACGCGCGCCACGACTACTCCAGTGACAGCAGCGCCGGCAGTCGCGACCGCAACCCACAGTGAACTTGGAGTAGCCAACAATACTCCTGGAGGCACCGCAAACCCGTTTGGGGGTAGTATGTTTGCTGTGGCCTTTATATTTTTTATCGGCGCAGGCGGGTTTATAACCTACGGTGCCCGAATGCAGCGAAAAAAAAAGAAAAAAAGTAGTGAAAAGAAAAGAGTTTTTGAGGGTCCTTGTGACGGCGCAAAATTAGCACTTGAACAAAAGACTTCAGAAGCTGCTGCGGTTGAAAGCCATATTTCAATACAAGAGAAGCTACTAGAAGCTCTAAAGAGAAAATTGCAAGAATCGGTTGATGCAAAAGTAGAGTCAACAAAAAGTGAAGTTAAAACTAAAATAGTTGAAGGCGTCAAACGTAAAGTTTATGAAGCAGACGAAAGCGGTGTCATTGAGATGTCTGTCTCAAAGTTAGAAAATACCAAGGCACTTTACGATGAAACTAAAGCAAAAATAGAGCAAGCGGAAAAACTTTTAGAATCACTCAAAACAACATACCAAACACTCCTCTCAGAGCGCGGTGTGCTCGAAAAAGCCTATCAAACATGTTTGCTGAGCGTTGAAGGGGCCGGAGCTGCTAAAAGTGTTGGTGGCACTGTTTTGCCGATACTCGACCTTGCAACAAAAAATCTTTTTATTGAAAAAACTATGCATGTCGACGGCCCTGCGTCTAGCGTGTGGCGCGTATTTGCAGACAAGTCGGTATCTCGAAAAATGGGTGGCGAATATGTAACCGACTGGAAGGTTGGCTCACCGTTTGGCTGGAAGGGCGCACGTGGAGAGATGTATACCAAAGGCAATATAATAAATATCAAAGACGGCGAGCATCTCGAGCACACGCTTTTAGTTGATGATGACGAGAAAAAAATTGAAACATTATATTCGACCATATCCTACACGTTGACCCAAAAGGAACATGGTACCGAGCTGTATGTTCGCGAAACGTTTGCGCACCCTGTCGACGATGAGGAATTCGGTGAAGTCGAAAAAACGTGGGACCAAGCATTGGTAAAGGTAAAAGAGATAGCAGAAGGGCTTACAAAGTAGTTCTTTTTAGGGCTTGTATCATTTTTTAATATATGTGTTATTGTTACGACTTGGTCGTTTCTTTACTGGCGTGCGATAACATTTACATCACCATGGACGAGGAAACAAAGCCAGAAGGAACTGAAGAAGTTCCCGAGGACACTGAAACCCCTTCTGAAGAGAAGGGGGAAGAGTCTGCCGACGAGGCAGCAGCATAAGGTAAAACACTGGCGTTACAGCCAGTGTTTTTCGTTATGGTATATTGTATGTATGCCGCACGCTGTGTATATTTTAGAATGTGCAGATTCCACACTGTACGTGGGGTGCACGAACAACCTAGTGAAGCGCTTGAAGGAACATAACACTTCAAAGAACGGCGCCCACTACACCAAGATTCGCCGCCCGGTAGTACTTAAATATTCAGAAGAGTTGCCGAACCTACATGAAGCACGGGCACGCGAAGCGGCACTAAAGCGCTTTACACGCGAAAAGAAGCTCGAGCTTTTTGTGAAGCTAAAAAAGCAAAAAGAAAAGAAAAAGGACATAAAGGCGAATAGCGCAAAGAATACGTAACTATATGAAAAAATTACATAGCTACAAAGAAGAGAATGACTTTGCGGGAGTAATTCGCATCCCCGAGGAAGAGTACGCCGGGTTCCCGGACGGAGACCTTTTTACCCATTTTAATTTAGAGATGACAAGCTGCGAAGTGGGCAAGTACTACCTATTTCCGCGCATTGTGCATCATGGCTATCTAGTCCAGACCGGGGAAGAAGAGCTGCCACAGCTTTCGTTTGAAAATATCTACCGAGCCGAGTGCTTAGAGGTCAGGAACCATGTGCCCTACAAGTCACTAACACCAGAGGATTTTACCTATTCCTTTAAGCACATCCAAAACGTAGAAGAGCTTAAAACATATATCCTTAAACGGTACCAAAAAAGCAAACCAAACCTATCGAGCGAAGAAATCCTCTCCCGAGGCGTAAGTCGCATGCTGCTGAGACTTCAAAACTAAGTATGCAAAATTTTATACGAGCAGCAGTAATAATTCAAAAAGAAAACGCATTCCTGTTAGTGCAAGAAGGGACACCACGCGTATACGGCTTATGGAATTGGTCTCAGGGTAGGGTTGAAGATGGAGAAACAGTAGAGCAAGCGGCTATACGAGAAGCAATAGAAGAAACAGGTTTTAACATTTTGATTAAAAGAAAAGTAACGGTGCTGGAGAACCCATTCCCCGACACCAAGGAGATACATGTGTTTTTAGGAGAAATTGTAAGCGGGGAACTCAAGATTCCTGAAGGCGAAATACTGCAAGCGAAATGGTTTACCCTCGAGGAGTTACAAGAAATAAAAGACCAAACTCCTGGCAAGTGGGTATTTGATACTATCTCCTCTTTGTAGTTTCAATAATATGAGCCGTTCGACATTTTTTGCATTTGCTATATTGTAATCTCGGAACCTAAAGCGGAGATTTGTATGGCCCCAAAAATAAAGCTGAAGCGCACTCCTGATGAGGTCGTCGTAGTGACCGAGGACTACAGTGGCTACCTCGGTGGGCGTTGTATAGTTTGCTGCGAGGAAGGTTGGCTTGACCCCCGGCATGGGTATCCACATCGTGTAAAAGAAAAGGTGAGTGGTAATCGGCTCATTCATACGGCAAAATGCCCCATGAACGACATTCTCAAGAAGGACGGAAGTTTGAGGAAGAGAAAAAAGCGGACGAAAAAGCATCCCGAAACCGCGGTGTGACAAAAAAGCAAGCCGAGCAGGTGTTGCTACGGCTGCCCTAGTCTAGCTTTCCCTTCGGCGAGAAGATCCGTTCGCGATAAATGCCAACCAGCCTCTTATCGCTTAGGACCAAACATCCTGGGCGATTTTTCACTCCGGAAGTTAAACCTCCGGAGGACATGCGAGCTTGTGTTTTATTTGTATGCACATTACTGTGGATTTGGATTCAGCCTTTGAAGAAAGGAAAGGTGTGGCATGGATACGAACGTAGCAATATCTACCGACGCGGATACAGAAGTCATCTGGCGGTCTCATAATTTTGAAGGAGTGCCACATGGTGGGGAGTACGCAATCGTGCACCGTGATACTGGTATTTTTGCTACGACATGCACGTATTCAGCTCAGGAAATAGCCAAGGCTATGGAAACGATAGAAAGAGGATATTGCCACGGCGTTAATGCGATTATGCAAACAATCATCAGTCGTACGGAGGCGCTTACACAAGGGCTACAGAAGGAATTGTTTGGCACGTTTTCGGGCGCGCCTAAAAGAGTTACCCGTCCTAAAAAGAAGGTGTAGCTGTTCGTCCAAAAGCCACTGGGGTAACTTGAGCTGTACCCCAAAAAGTGGACACTAAATAAAGTGCCCACTTTTTCTTTTGATACAATACCCATATGTTAAAACGCTTTCCGTATGTAGGTTCAGCATACCTACTCCTTATTCGAGAGCAAAAAATTCTTTTGCTGCGCCGGGCAAATACTGGTTTTGAAGACGGTAACTATGGGCTCCCTGCGGGCCACATGGACGGGGGAGAGACAGCCCGCGAAGGAGGTGCGAGGGAAATACGAGAAGAAATTGGGCTCACAATTAAGCCAGAGGACCTGGAGGTCGTGCACGTGATGCACCGCAAGGCTACGCAGGACGAACGGATAGATTTCTTTATGACCGCCAAGTCATACAAAGGTGAAATCAAAAATATGGAGCCCGAAAAATGCGACGACATGAGCTGGTTTCCATTAGACGCGCTGCCTCCCAACATCATCGACTACATCCGCGTCGCCATAAAAAACACACAGACAAAAAATTTTTATTCAGAATATGGGTGGAAGTAAAAATGTAGTATGAATATTTTAAAAACAATTCGAGACAAAGACGTGGGGAGCCCGGTCGTGGCGCCAGAAAAGTTTCGTGGGCGAGAGGCGAGTCGGGCAATCGTGTTTGATCAAGAAAAGAAAATTGCACTCCTGCATTCTACTAAAAACCATTTTCACAAACTTCCTGGCGGCGGTGTCGAAGAGGGGGAAGATATAAAGATGGCACTGCGTCGAGAAGTGCTTGAAGAGATAGGCTGTGAAATAGAAAATATTCGCGAACTCGGAATAATTGAAGAATATAGAAATAAATTTGAGCTTCACCAGCTTTCCTATTGTTTTATTACCGACCTGGCAGGCGAGAAGGGGACGCCTCAGTTAGATGAGGGAGAAATTACAGAAGGGTTTGTGACTGAGTGGCTTGCATTAGATGATGCTATAACAACTCTGGAAACAGAAACAGACATCAAGGACTATCAAGGTAACTTTATCCAAGTGCGCGACTTAGTTTTTCTGCGAGAAGCTAAAACCAATAGTAATGGTTTAGGAGTGTATTTGGTTAAAAGGGATAGTTAGAAATGAATCATTCGACATTTTTTGTATTTGCTATATTGTAATCTCGGAACCTAAAACGGAGAATAATATGGTGCGGACAATAACTCTAACACTCCCACTTCCCGAGGTGGTGACGGTGACGAGCGACCACGGCGGGTATCTCGCGGGGCAATGTATTGCCTGTGATGAAGAGGGTTGGCTTGAACCCAGATATGGGTACCAAAATCTTGTAGATTAAGAGTGTGAGTGGATTTGGATTCAACCATCGTAAAAAGGAGTAGACCCCATGCCTATCTCTCGTTGCAAGTCGCCTCGAAGCATTCCCGCGGATGATCTGCACATCATCGGGGAAATGTACCCGTATAACTCACTGTCCTACACAGATTTAGGTGAGGAGACACGAGCGTTCCTCGTTGACATCGCCGCGCCAAAAGACTCGTGCGTAGCTGCCATCAGTGCCCACAACGGCCTTGGGCGCCAGTGGGGCATCGTCCTTCTGCGGCAGCCAAACAAGCCCGACTGGCAGTTGGTAGGACAATTCGGCCATGGGGTTCGGATTCCGTACACTACTCGCTGCATTGATTGGAGTTACTTCTGGGCTGTCCGCCTGCGGTTGATGCGCATGCAGATCTGGCGAAATCGCTTCGAGAACAACACGCTGCTGCATCCGCAGCGACTCGAAATCCTGCTCTTGCCATTATCTGAAGCTGTATAGTGCATCCGAAGCGAGTCTCAGGAAGATCGTCGAAGACGCAAACAAACTCTTGGCGGTGGTGAAATAAGCCACTCCCAAGTTTGAGAAGCGCTGCCTTACATGGGTAGCGTTTTTTTCTTGCTACACTAGACTTATGGCGATGTTTCGCGAACATGTTTCTTTGGGGGCGGTGTTGGCTGCGGTTGGGGTCGTGCTTCTGTATTTTTATGCAGTGGTTACTGACCCGATACTTTTGGGGATTATTTTTGCGGTCACGGTCGTAGGGTCATTCTTGCCGGACCTCGACATAGACACGGGTATCCCTTTTCATATTGTGTATGGACTCTTTACGCTCATGAGCGGCGCGGGGACACTCTACTATATGCTGACACACGGGCCATATGAGCTTTATAAAATGGTTGGCGTGCCTATAGTGGCAATGTTATTTGTATGGTTCATTATCGGTAGCGTCTTTCGAAAATTTACGCACCACCGCGGCATACTCCACTCTATCCCGGCTATGCTGATAGCTGGCCTTGTGGCTTTTTTAGGCGCTCGCTACTTAGCGGAAGGAAAGTTCTTGGCCGAAGTGTTCGCTATAGCGGTGGCGCTCGGCTATTTGAGCCACTTAGCGCTCGACGAAATATATGCCGAGAACGCGATGGGCGGGAACCCCTTTAAGCAGCGGCATTCACTTGGCACTGCGATGAAACTTTTTTCAGATTCTAAACCAATTACTATTTTTACGTACGCACTACTCGCGACGCTTCTATATATTGCATATTATCGCTTTTAAAAGCGGGACAGTTGAAGAACTTGCATTATGTGTCATAAAACACTATACTATTCATTCTTAGTCAACTAACACGCAATACGCACAGCATATATGGCAGAATTTAGAAAATCAGGGGGAGGGTTTAAGAGTGGCGGCGGGCGCCCGGGAGGGTTTCGCCCAGGTGGCGGTGACCGACCCCAGTTCGCTCGCAAGAGCGGTTTTGGCGGTGCTCCTCGTGGCGGTAATGACCGAAACGACCGCGGAGGCGACCGACCTGTCCAGATGTTTGCTGCAACGTGCGCTGAATGTGGCAAAGCTACTGAAGTGCCTTTTCGCCCAAACGGTCAGAAGCCGGTCTTTTGTCGCGACTGCTTCGCACTCAAGCGCGGCTCGGAGGAAAGTGGTAATAGTAGAGGCGACTTTAACCGCCGCGACGACCGTACCGAGCGCCCACGCAGTTTTGAGAAGCGCGAATACACACCGCAGGCTCCAACGCAGCGCGCAGCCTCGCCTGTCGAAGACAAGCGTATAGACGAATTGTCTCGCAAGGTTGAACTCATCCACAAGAAGCTCGACACTGTTATGGAAATGATCGAAGGTATGGCACTCGCTAAAGGCAGCGAAATTCAGCAGGTAGAGCTCGCGAAGACCGTTAAGAAAGTTGCGGCAAAAAAGGCAGTTAAAGCTAAAAAATAAAACGAAGAAGTAGCGCAAAGCAGTAAAAAAAATACAGTGAAAGTAACGTCCACAGAATTCATAAAAGGCATACGAGGTACTGACCCTCTTTGCTATGACGGCGTCGCGCAAGTGGCGTTTGTTGGACGTTCTAACGTTGGGAAGTCGAGCATGATAGTGGCTATCACCAACAACAAAAGTTTGGTGAAGGTCAGTAACCGCCCCGGCAAGACAACTGAAATCAACTACTTCCTTATCAACAAAAAGTTTTACTTGGTCGACCTGCCCGGTTACGGCTACGCGCGCGTCACACCAAAAGAAAAGGAAAAGCTGCAGAAGCTTATCATCTGGTATTTGTCGACCTCAAGTATCAAACTTAAAAAAGTAGTCCTCATTATCGATGCGCGCATAGGTATCACTACGTTCGACGAGCAGATGATACATATTTTGCGCGAGCAAGGCCACCCGTTCGTGGTTGCGGCAAACAAAATAGACAAGCTTTCCAAACGTGAGCTAGCAGCGCAATTGGCAAAAATTACGCTCGCGGCAACGGGTGGCGAAGTCGTCGCCTGCTCGGCAGTAAAGCGCATTGGTGTCGACGCACTTATAAGGACTCTGTTCGTATAATATAAGGACATGAAAGCGAAAGTCGACACCTTGTGGGACGTAGTCGTCATAGGGGGCGGCCCGGCAGGGATGATGGCGGCCGCAAAGGCTGCCTCGCGAGGGAAGTCAGTACTCCTGTTGGAGAAAAATTCGTCGCTTGGAAAGAAGCTGCTTATCACCGGCGGCGGGCGCTGTAACGTTACTAACAACAAGCCTGATGTTCGCGCGATGTTGGCTAAGTATAAAAAAAACGATAAATTTCTCTT
>JAYVXZ010000092.1:0-13175 GCA_043784715.1 Candidatus Adlerbacteria bacterium | reverse complement strand
AATAAAAAGGCCCGACCAGAGTGAGGCGGGGCAGTGGGAGTTAATGGCCGAAGCGTATTTGAAGCAGAGTTTGGGGTGCGCGGCGTCTAAAGCCAAAGGGTCGTCGAGAATGTTAGACACATCGAAGGTTGTTTTGGGGGCTTGTGGCGGAGTTATGTCGCCTAAGGTCTGAGGTGATTTTAATACACTCAGACTTCAGACTTACTTTTGTATTGTTGAGCCCATGACAAAACAAAACGATACACCAAAAGCTTTAGCAACTTTGACCGACTTAACTCCGAAGGAAGTGGCTGCAGTTGTCGACGCGGTAAACCCGCTCATAGCTGATGCGTTCGCCGCATACGTTAAGACCAAGAACTTCCACTGGCACCTCTCAGGTTCGCACTTTCGAGACTACCATCTATTGTTTGACGAGCATGCCGACAGTATTTTTGCGTCGATTGATGTACTTGCCGAACGCATGCGCAAAATTGGTGCTACTACCGTACGAAGTATCGGCCACATCGGTTCATTCCAAACTATCAAAGACAATGATGACGACTTTGTGCCGCCAGGTGAGATGATACAAATTTTGCTTAAAGACAATGACCATATGGCGCGTGCGATGCGTGAAGCGATTGACGTGTGTGATAAGAACCGCGACTCACCGACCGGCAATATACTCCAAGATATTCTTGACCAAACTGAGCGTCGCAAGTGGTTCCTGTTCGAAATTGTGCAAGGCGAAGAGAACGCAGGTTAGCAGAGTGCGGTGTTTACAAACTGGTCAGTTTGTCAGCGGTGACGAAAGTGTAGCCGCGTTGTTTGAGTCCTTCAATTATTAGCGGGAGGGCGGTGGTCATATTGTCGCGCGGATAGCCAACGTGCGTGTCTCTTCCGTCGTGGAGGATGATGTTCATGTGGTTTTTGAGATGAGTCAAAATGTGGTTTTCAATTGCGGAGCTCGACGAGTGCTTGTAGTCCCAGTCACGAGGGTCGACATTCCACGGGACGAGTGTGTATCCTTGCTGTCGTATGAGAGTACGCAGTTTTTTGTTTAGCTTCCCATATGGTGCGCGAAAAAGCGTCGCATGTACGCCGGTGGTCGAAGCGATGATGTCTTCGGTCCGAGATAATTCAGAGATAACTCCCGCAGTAGACATAGTCGACAGGTTCTTTGGATGGTCAAAGGTGTGGTTGCCTACCATGTGCCCATCTTGAACAATTTCGCGCGCAAGACCGGGGTACTCTAATGTGTTTTTACCAAGGAGAAAAAAGGTGGCGTGCACCTGTTCCTTTTTGAGGATGTCGAGCACTTGCTGCGTAGAGGTGCCGTATGGCCCATCGTCAAAAGTAAGCGCCACTAATTTAGTAGTGTCCGCGGGCAACGTGGGAGTCGTCGAAGCAATGGTCGCACGAGGCAATGTCGCATAGGCGAGCCAAAGGCTGCCTACCGCCAAAAGTACTAGCATACCGCGCTTCATAAGAAATATATTGTACTGTTATATACAAAGATTGTCAATATTTTCTACTTCTGCACACTACGGTGAGTGTGCGTTCGTGTTTACTGAAAAAGTATATTAATATACATACTATATAAAATAGTAATTTAAAAATTATATGAAAAAACTTATTACCATCGGTGTTAGTGCGGCTCTAACTTTAGGTATCGCCCTTCCAGCCTTAGCATTTGTTCCTCAAACGCAGGATGCAGCAAGTGCGTCAACGACAACTGGCGCGAATGTCACTGCTACCCAAACGGCCTCACCAAGCATGACCACCCCTTCCTCAACAAAGTTCTCTAAAACTAAAAAGTATCGGGTCCACAAGACCCTCCAGGGTAAGGTGTTGATTGTGAACGCAGACTCGTTTACCTTCACTTCAGGCGCAAAGGAATATACCGCTCAACTTTCAGCCTCGACAAAGGTAGTGAATCGCGTACGCAAGGCGATAACCCTCACAGATATCAGTGTTGGGGATACCGTGCGTGTATATGGGTCGGTAAGCTCGCTTACTGTCATGGCGCAAATTGTACGTGACACGACACGGCCTGCTAAGGTCAAGAAAACAACTGCTGCGTCTACCTCGAGACTTCACTAGATTAAAACGTACGGATAGTGCGGCTTACTGTTTCAAAAGAGTCTTACTGCAAGACTCTTTTTGGTTTACGTTATTTTTAATTGACTGCTATTCTTACGCCAATATGACTCATCTTATTTGGATACATGTAAATATTTGGATAGTCCTTGCCACACTTGGTCTTTACCAATTGTATTTGCAAGTAAAGCTAAAAAATGGACTTCGTTTTTACGAAGGTGCTATTAAAAATCTCCAGTTCTTGATAGGTATACCGACGCTTATTTTGCTTGGCGTATACCTGCTGGACCCTGATGAGATTGGTTTTGTTTTTATACATGTTCCGCATAGTCTAAGGATTGTCGGCGTAATCCTTTTTAATGGTTCAGCCCTGATAATGTGGTGGGCGCATGTAACGCTAGGCAACTTTTGGTCCGGTGATCTCGAGACAAAACCCAACCATATTGTCATTGACTCAGGACCATATAGGTTCGTGCGGCACCCCTTGTATACAAGCTACCTCATCATGGCGCTTGGGCTCTTGTTGATGACAGGAAATTGGCTGGTCGGAAACTCCCTGTTCCTGTACTTTGTCGCCGTGGCAGCACGCAGTTGGAAGGAAGAAGAAATGCTTCTTGAACGTCTTGGGGTACCATACGAAGAATATATGAGTCGCACGAATCGGTTTTTCTTTTGGATACGGTAGATTGATACCTTGTATAGAGAGCACAACGCTGTATATGTAAGACAAAATATAATTACATGACCTTATTAAAAAAATTCAGATATGAACTGACCGCACTCGGCATAGCCTTGGTCATCTTGGGTGGGATGCTTTTGCCCGGGTACATTTTGTCGCTCGACATGGTGTTTACCCCTTTTAACCAATACACGCCCGAGTCCGCAGGTGGTTTTTTAAATAGTTCGCCGCTTTGGTATGTGGTGCATCTACTTTACTTTGTGCTACCCGGCTATGTCGTTGAAAAAGGCATGTTGTTCGTGCTTTTTTTCCTGTTGAGTTTTGTCTCCCTCAAGTTCTTGCCTCTCGGCGGTAAGGCAAGCAAGCGCTTTAAAGTTCGACTGTTCGCGTCTCTACTTTATACAGCCAACCCATTTGTCTATGAAAGGCTTTTGGCGGGGCACTGGGCACATCTTTTTGCCTACGCGCTGTTGCCGCTGGTGCTCCACTTCCTTTTTTCGTTTACGCGAAAGCCGACGATGAGACGGGGCATAGAGCTTGGAGCGACCTTAGCGCTTGTAGGGCTTTTCTCGCTTCATTTGTTTGTTATGTCGGTGCTCGCGTCAGGGCTCTGGTTTGCAATAGCGGCAGTACGGGGAAAGTTTACAGAAGATACGGGAGTTACAGGAGATACAAGTCAAAAGTTACAAGTTACAGGAGATGCAAAAAGCTCAGGCTCGAATTCCTTGGGGACATTTTTACTTTCAACTTTTGTCTTTGTCCTTACGCTCTGTGTTTTGACCTCTTACTGGACGATTCCTGCTTTTAGTCGAGTGTCGCCGGTTGAAAAAACATTTAACGCGGCGCACTGGCAGGCGTTCGCGGCGGCACCGCATGGTGCATTGCCAACTTTGATAAACTTGTCTGCGATGGGCGGCTACTGGGGCGAAGCGTACGCTTGGGCACATTATTTTCGCTGGCCGCAGGAGAACATTCTTTTTTGGTTCGCCTATATTGCCGTCATGCTCCTCGCTGCTTTCGGTGTGTACGTGATGTGGAACAGGAAGGGGAGAACCCGCGCAATATTTTTTGTTGTGCTAAGCGCGCTTGCGCTTGTCTTGGCGGCAGGAGTATCTGCCACACCCATGGCGTCGTTTAATTATTGGCTCTACGTTCATGTGCCGTTTTGGTCCGGCTTTCGTGATAGTCAAAAATTTATAGCACTGTATGCATTAGCGGTCGCCGTAGTAGCAGGTAATGGTTTTGGCGCTCTACTTCGAAGACTTAAGGCGCACAATCAAAACTTTGCCCGCTATTTTGCCGCAGGAGCGCTACTTGTGCCGCTTTTCTTCGGGGTATATATGTGGAATGGTTTTTCCAACCAGCTGCGTCCTGCCCACTTTCCGCCTGAGTGGTATCAGGCAAGAGCAGAAATTTTGAAGGATCCTACGGCGCGCGTGCTCGTGTTGCCGTGGCAAGGGTACTTATCGCTCGGGTTTAACCATAACCTGATAGTTGCCAACCCCGCGGGACAATTTTTTGGGAGCCAGGCAGTCGTGAGCCAAAATGTGCGTGTCGGGAATGTATACGACGAGAACACCAACGCGAGCTACGCCGATCTTGACCGGGCTATTCGACACAATAGCCCTGCCAACGGGCAAGCAATGGCCAACTATCTTACGAGCCAACATATACAATATATTATTTTTTTTCAAGACATTGCCTCGGTAGACAGCCTCTCTTACTCCTTTCTTCATACAGTAGGGGTGACACTTGAGTGGAGCACGAAGGAAGTGCAGTTCTACACCATTGATCAAGCAAAATAGGAAAAGTGAGGGGTACAGGTGAAGCGAACAGAAATAAAAAGTTTATAAGTAATAAACAGGTGGAGAGTACGTCACAACTAACATCCGTGCTATACTAAAATATTCACATTTAGAGTGTTTCCACATTACTGGCTAGTTACTGAACTTCATGCAATACAAATCAACGTTCAACAAATTGATACCGACGCTCCTTATCGTATTGCCGCTTTTGGCGGTCGTAAGTGTGAGCGCAGCTAACGGAGGCATCTACGCTCCTTTTGCGAACGCCGGCTATGGTGGGTCAGGCTATGGAGGCCAGCTACATGAATTTAAGCAAAGCTTCGCCGCACAGATTGACGGGCCACAAGAGGTTCCGCCCACAACAAGCCACGCCACGGGCACGGCGCTCATTAACGTCGGCATGGACGAACGCGAAGTTGACTACTCTGTCCAGCTTCAAAACGAAAGTAATATAACTGATGTCGCGCTGTATTGTGCGCGAGCGGGCTCAAATGGGCCGAAAGTCGTGTCGCTCTTCCATTCGGCTACCCCGGTCAATACGCAAAGCTTTACTGGTACTATTACTGAGTCTGACCTTCTTGCTGCAGCGGTTGCATGTAACCCTAACATCCATACTGCGTCACACTTTGTCCAGGCAATGCGCGAAGGGGGAATCTATATAAATGTTCTAACGACTCTCTTCCCGGCTGGCGAGATTCGCGGCCAGCTCCATGATACTCCAACGACCCATGGCGGCGGTAATGGAAACGGTAACGGTGGTGCTGGAGGAGGGAACGGGGGCGGTGGGAACGGGAACGGCGGCAACCATGGTGAGGAGACACTTACCCCATCAAGCGCTACGGTCCATAGTGACCAGCATATCGACTTTAACGGGCGAAATTTCCCACACGAAACTGACATCATCATTACTCGCGACGGTACCCTGGTAGGCCATGCGCATGCTGATGGCGGCGGTAACTACACGACCGGCTCAATGACGATGCCCACAGCGCCAGGTACCTATGTATTTACCTTCACTCCGGTCTCGGGCGGCACTCCTATGACTTCGACTATTACGGTACAGAACTTCATATAACTTACTATAGGATTTGCTCGCTTCCTTCATATGGGCATGATCAAGCGCTGGCGTAGTCCGGCGTTTTTTCATACTTCGAACAAAAAATTTGTTTACTTAGCTTAAAATAATAATTCTGTTGCTACAAAATATCTGTTTACCTGTATAATTGTGAATCGATAAAACATGATGAAAGATTTGCTCAAAAAAAGGAAAGGGTTGCTTGTTAAAGCCGGGATATTGCTTGGGCTTTTCGTCATACTACTGTTTTTTGTGCCACTTTCGCACGCGGTCTATTTTGTACTCCTGGCTTCGCTGATTCTTTTCATAGTGGTGAAGTTCCAAGCCCGCAGAGCGCATGAAGAAGAGCTGCACAAGAGCGCAACTCGCACGCCCGCCAAAAGAACTATGCCCGATTTACCCACTAAGTCGGCTCAACAAGAAACTTTCAAAGAAGCGTCAACTAACATTGAAGAACCTGTAGGACCCGGGCCAAGCCTGTTTGTACAAGAGGTATGGAATACTAACGACAAACCTGCCCAAATGGAAGAGGAGCCTGAAGCGCCACTTTTGGAGCCAAGTGACTTTGTAAAAAAAATATGGCAAGAAGAGGCTGAGAATAAACGACTCGAGCTTGAGTCATTGTCGGACCCTGACACGCTTCTGGTGTATACGCCATCCGGTTTTGTACCAACTATTTTGCAAAAAAAATCTCGAAAAGCTGCAGCAAAAAAAGTTAAAAAGACACAACCAACTCCTGCTGTGATTGCCAATAAAAGCGCAAAGGCGCCTCGCCGTAGTATCAATCGCGCTACGCTTAGCACCAAACCCAAAAGTAAAAAAGGAGCGGCAAGTTCGCCTGTCAAGCCCAGTAAAAAGACCGGCAAAACTCCAAAAAATAACTAGTAGTATTATTTTTTACTCAGTTTGATGAGGTCAGACACAGTGGCAAAAGAGTACCCATTTTTACGAAGAGCTAGGATTATTTCATGGAGTGCCTCGGCTGTCTTTGGTGCGTTCGGGCCACCCATCAGGTGTAAGACAACAATGCTGCCCGGGTGCACATGGTTTACAACATTGGATACAATGGCGCTGAAGTTTTTTTGAAAGCCGTCCCCGCCAAGTACATCGCCGCCTATAACGGCGTACCCTGTGTTACTTGCAGCTTGCAGGTCGTCTTCATCATAGCAAAGACCGGGGAATCTAAAAAGCATCGAGTGGTGCGGGGCGTAGCGCGAAAGTAGCCTGTCTGTTTTCGAAATTTGGAGTGTGTCGTCGCTTTCAGGTATTGGTGCGAGTGTGTAGCACGGCGAGTGAAACGCAGGGTGTGAGTAGCTGTGATTCCCGATTTCAAAAAGCGGGTTGGACGCTAGCTGCTTTGTGGTCGTCGGGTACGTTTGCACCCACATGCCGGTCAAAAAAAGTGTCGCAGGAACTTTTTGGAGTATAAGCTCGTCGATAATTCGCTTCTCATACCAGCTGCTGACTTTGTGCGACTGGAGGCGATGGAGCATACGAGGTGTCATGTCGGCGTCAAAAGTAAGCGCCACTACTTTTTGCGGCGTCTCTACAGGACTAATAACCGAATCACCCTGTGCCGAAGCGATAGGCGGATTCATTACAAAAGCCGCATATATAAGGAGGGGCACCACGTGTTTAAAACTAAATTTCATGAGTATGAAAGATGCTACCATATGTGCATGAGAACCCAAACCCTGTCTTCAAAAATATGTAGTGTTTTATTGATTGGTGCGATTATGTGCGTGCTAAGTAGTCTCCCTCAATATGCGTTGGCGCAAGTCGCTTCGACTACGCAGGCCACGACCTTTGCCACAACTGCCTTTGACCCGCTTAACCCCACAGACGTCGAGGCAAAGGTACGTTCGTACTTTGCGGACTTTCCAACTATGGCGGCAATAGCCAAGTGCGAGTCCGGGTTTCGACAGTTCGACTCCAGTGGCTTGGTTCTGTTTGACCCAAGCTATTCAATGATAGGCATTTTCCAGGAAAGCAGCGCGCATTTACCTGAAGCGCTCGGGATGGGGATGAATATTTTAACCGTCGACGGTAACTTGGCCTATGCACGTCACCTCTACCAAACAAATGGTATAGACCCATGGATGGACTCATATAAGTGCTGGGGTAGTGAGGTAAAAGGGAAGGGTGCAGTACTAGGTACTACGACAACCGCCGTTACTGCAGCAAGTGCATCAGGTAGTGCTAGCTCTACTGCGGCTGCAGGCACAGTTGTGCAAACAACCCCAGTGACTCCTGCAAGCGTTGGTCTTGCGTTAGGAATGACTGGTACAGGTGTTATGACGCTCCAACAATTACTTAATCAGGTTGGCTTTGTTGTCGCGGCGTCAGGAGCTGGTTCGCCAGGGCAGGAAACAACGCGCTTTGGTGCGCTCACGCGCGACGCCGTGCGCCGCTTCCAGTGTGCAAAGGGGATAGTCTGCTCGGGTGATGAATCGACGACGGGCTACGGCGAAGCAGACGAGCGTACGCAAGCCGCGCTCGCGGCTGCCCTGACAGCAATGGTTGCAACTGCTTCTTCTGTCTCTTTTAGTGCGACGCCAACCCCAACGCTTTCGGCGACGGTACCGGGACAAACGCCCGACAAAGCTGCACAAATTGCACAGGTGGAGTCTCAAATTTCAGCCCTTGTGGGGCAATTGGACACACTCAACAAAAGACTCACGGACCTTACACGATAAGTAGTCTAAGGTATACTTGACGCAGATTTATTTGTTATAAAAATACTATTGTATGAAAACTTCATTATTTGTTGGTGCGTTCGCTTTACTTTTACTAAGTAGTGCATATGGCGCTCATGCGTACTTTTTGCCTACTGATAATCCGCATGCAGCCGGTGGGTTAGCAAATGCTAGGTCACACAAACCGGTATGTCAGCCAGGCCATGCTGCGGACGACGCAGTATGTCACTCGCATGTGGTAACAAACGAGAAAGGAGCGCCCATGGTTACCCCCGGTCCGGTCGGCTATGGTCCAACGCAGTTTCGCACGGCTTATAACCTTCTTGGCCAAACAGGGAGCCCAACCCAAGTTATTGCTATTGTTGACGCGTACGACCACCCCTCTATCCAGTCCGATCTCGATGCTTACAGTGCCGTATTTGGTATAGCGACGCTTCCCTCATGTGTAGGCGCAGTAGCATCGTCGCCGGTTGCGTGTTTCCAAAAAGTTGACCAGCGAGGTGGCGCGGCATACCCCGCGACAGACGCAGGTTGGGCGCTTGAAATCGCGCTTGATGTCGAATCAGCACACGCAGTATGTCCTGGCTGCAGTATTTTACTCGTCGAAGGGGATTCAAGTATGTTTGCGAATTTAATGACGGCGGTGGACAAAGCGGTTTCGCTCGGTGCGAAAGAAATATCAAACTCGTACGGCTCTTCAGGTGAATTTAGTGGCGAAAATTCTTATGACTTCCACTTTAACCACCCAGGTATTGCTATTACGGTAAGCTCTGGTGATGCGGGGTATGGTACGAGCTACCCAGCGGTATCACCGTTTGTCACCGCAGTAGGTGGCACTTCACTCTTCTTAAACACCGACAATACTTACAATAGAGAGTCGGCGTGGAGTGGCTCCGGTAGCGGATGCAGTTTAATTGAGTTTACAAAGCCATCAGGCCAGCCAACTGTTGGGGGTTGCTCACGAAGAATTATCGCCGACGTTGCAGCCGACGCCGACCCATCAACCGGGGCTGCGGTATACGACTCGGTCCCATACAACGGGCAAACTGGCTGGTTCCAAGTAGGAGGTACGAGCCTTTCGTCGCCTATCATTGCTGCGGTATATGCGCTCGCAGGCGGCGTACCCTCAGGAGTACAAGGCAACTCACTTCCATATTCGCTCAAAAACTACAGCTCGAACATGCACGACATCACGACCGGCAGCAACGGCACTTGCAGGCGCAAAACTGCACTGTGTACCGCCATCAGCGGCTTCGACGGCCCAACCGGCCTCGGCTCGCCAAATGGTTTCGCTGCGTTCTAAATGTATTCACATCTAAAACTTCAAAACCCCACTCCAAGGGGTTTTGTCTTATAAGCGTCTCCCGACTGCGAACAGAACATAAAGTTTAACGCCGAGGTAGGGGTCAGACCCCTAAAATTTACTAAATGTATGGTATTATAATTATATGCCCCGTCCACCTCGCACTGATGTCGGTGATGAAATGTATCACGTTATCAATCGCTCAAATGGACGCGTACCAATATTCCATACCGACGCTGATTATTTGGATTTTGAGCATCTCCTTACTGAGATACAAGAGACTCTAGATATGCGCATTTTAGCTTACGTTATTATGCCAAACCACTGGCATCTTTTGCTGTATCCCCGACTTGACAAGGACTTATCGAAAGCTCTTCAATGGTTAGGAACTACCCATGCAACTCGCCATCATGCTCGGCATAATACTATAGGCAATGGGCATGTGTATCAAGGTCGCTATAAGTCGTTTGTTATTGGAGACGAGACGCACCTTTTAACGGTACTTAAATATATTGAACGAAATCCCGTACGAGCAAATTTGGTAAAAAGAGCCGAAGATTGGAAATGGGGGAGTGCTCATCGAAGAGTTCACAGTTCTCTTAAACAAAAATCCTTACTCTCAAATCTGCCTGTGGATTTGCCCAATAACTATGTAGACTGGATTAATACAGCCGAGCCTTCTTAGGAACTTACGGCATTGCGTCGTTCGGTAAACGTAGGAGTAAAATTTTTTGGCACTACAGAAAGCTAAATATTATACAACATTTTTACTCATATATGAGGGTCTGACCCCTATTGCAAAAAGTACTGGATCGTACAGAAGCTTGACAAAAGGGGTGGGGTAGTATAGTATATGATTCATAACACTCTCTTGGGTTTGGTGTGCCTCTCAAAAACAGCAGGCATCTCTTTTTTAAAACTCGCGGGACCCGGCCAGGTAATAATTTAGAAGTACTACTTTTAACCCGGGGGTTATACGCGAGTTTTCTCGCAACATTCGACATGTATCAACAGTCAAACAGTGATTCGAGCCGCCCGAAATTTTCTCGTGGTGGTTCAAAAAAGGCCCCGCCGCGCGCAGGTGGGTTCTCTAAAACAGATGGTGGGGCCTCCTCAGGAGGTTTTCGCCCAGGCCGTACGTCGGCTCCAAGCCGTTCAACCGGTACAACCTTTGCACGCCCTAGTTTTGGCGGACGCAACTCATCGCGTCCATCTACCGGCGGTGGCCGACCATCATTTGGTGGTGGCAGCCATGGTGGTTTTGGCGGAGGTTCACGTGGAGGTAGCCGCGGTGGCAAGGCCAATATGGGCCAGTACATCCACCCATCCAAATTTGTTAGTAAAGCGGTTATAACCGAGGAGGTTATCAAGTTCGTTCCTGAACACAACTTTGCGGACTTTAAAGTATCCGACGAGGTCAAGAACGCCGTTATAGCAAAGGGCTATATCACCCCGACGCCTATCCAGGACCGCGCTATCCCGCATGTGCTCAACGGCCAAGACGTTGTCGGTATCGCTAACACCGGTACCGGCAAGACTGCCGCGTTCCTCGTACCACTCATCAACAAGGTGCGCCTTAACCCGCAAGAGCAGGTGCTTGTTATCGTCCCAACGCGCGAACTCGCTATACAAATTGAAACCGAACTTAAGGGTCTGACCCGCGGTATGAAATTGTTTTCAGTCGTATGCGTCGGCGGTGCAAACATCATGCCGCAAATTAACGCGCTTAAATACAAAAACAGCTTTGTCATCGGCACCCCTGGGCGCCTCAAAGACCTTATTGAACGCGGCAAAATTCGCCTTGGCGACTACCGCACTATAGTGCTCGACGAGGCAGACCGTATGCTCGACATGGGCTTTATAAACGACATGCGTTACGTTATGGCGGGCATGGCAAAGGACCGTCAAACGCTCTTCTTTTCGGCGACACTTTCGACTGAAATTGAGGGTCTTATCAACGAATTCCTGCACGACCCGGTCCGTATCAAAGTTACTACCGGCGCTACTGCGAAAAATGTCGACCAGGACGTTGTCTCGGTTGGCGGCAAAGACAAACTCGACGTGCTCCACGACTTACTCACCCAAAAAGAATTCAACAAGGTTATCGTCTTCGGACGAACCAAACACGGGGTTGAGAAGCTCGCGAAGTCACTCTCGTCTCGAGGCTTTAAGGCAGAGTCTATCCATGGCAACAAGTCACACAGCCAGCGCCAGCGCTCGCTCACCAACTTTAAGGAAAACAAAGCACAAATCCTTGTGGCAACCGACGTCGCCGCTCGCGGACTCGATATTGCCGACGTGTCACACGTTATCAACTTCGACATCCCTATGACCTACGACGACTACGTCCACCGCATCGGCCGAACCGGTCGTGGCGACAAGAAGGGAACCGCACTTACCTTCGTCGACTAACTAAAGGTAGTGTACAATCTGCGCATGGCGAGGCTACGCGTAGGCACAACAAACACCGGCAACGGTGTTTTTGCGTATGAGATTATTAAAAAAGGGACGCTCATAGTCCTGATGCGCGGCCGTACCATGTCGACTGAGGGTGTTGAGGCCGCAATTGATGCGGGGAAGATTCGTGCCGATGACCCATTTCAAATTACTGAAGACACTTTTATAAAACTCAACAAGCTGCCGTACCTTTTTAACCACGCCTGTGAGCCGAATGCGGGTTTTAAACAGGGTACACGGCTCGTGGCACTACGAGATATTCAAAAAGGAGAAGAGATCTGCTATGACTACTCAAGCGTCGTGTGTACGCATTGCGAGTGGAGCATGCGCTGCCTGTGCGGGTCAAAGGTATGTCGTAAAAAAGTAGGGAACGCCCTGACTATCCCAAAGAAGTCACTTGAGACCTATGCAAAGTTAGGTATATTGCCACAATTTATTAAAAAGGAGTTGTTTTAATTTAAACACTAAACGCGCCGGGGAGCCCCGGCTCCTTGGAGCGGGACTCCCCGGCTAGGCTCAGTTTTATCATGTAGTTTGTTTTATGTTAGTTCACTTATTACAACAACCCGATTGAAACAGAGGTTACAATAAAGTCATGCAATTTTTATTAGCGATTGCAATACTCGCGGGAATTTCATTTGCACTACACTTTGTATGGGAAAGGGTGCATATAAACCTTTACACCGGCTATGAAAAGTTAGGGAAGGGTATCCCTCTAACTCTCATGGCGACCTCTGGAGACGTGTTGTATACAATTTTGGCGGTACTATTTGTCTCAACAGTAAAACAAAATACACTCTGGGTTGTACATCCGACACTCGCAGAGTATGGGAGTTTGGCTATAGTAGGCTTCTGTATAGCGTTACTTGTTGAGTATAAAGCGCTCGCACTCAAACGCTGGGCTTATAAAAAGTCCATGCCGCTGTTGTTTGGTGTCGGTATGTCGCCTCTTTTGCAAATGACACTTCTCCTACCATTTACTGTGTTCTCCACACATTTGGTATTGCAAACCCTTACAGACGCGTTTGTGGGAGTATACTAATCACAAGGCAATGATCAATCGGACACTTTCGATAATCGCCGC
>JAYVXZ010000091.1:0-13449 GCA_043784715.1 Candidatus Adlerbacteria bacterium | reverse complement strand
ACGGCCGGGAGTGTGCTGTACCAGCAGGATTGGAGCGGTGGCGCGGGGCAAGGGGACATGCTCGCTACAAATAAATACTTTCAGGATGATGGAAATATCGATACCACGACACTGCCGACCGGCGTTCGTCTTAAAAGTGTATCCGGTTCGTATGTTTCAGCCGGCTCCCTTATATCGTCTACCTTTGATACGGGGACCGCATCGACCTCTTACACGACGCTAACCTGGAACCCTGCGTCCCAAAGTGCTTCGACCAGTTTGAAATTCCAGGTTGCCACCAATAATAACAATGCAACGTGGAATTTCCTTGGGCCCGACGGCACCGCTTCAACCTATTACACGACGCCGAGCACTATGCTCAGTTCGAGTCACAATAATATGCGATATTTGCGCTACCAGGCATTCTTGGGCTCGACTGCCACTACAACCACACCGGTCTTGAGTAACGTGACCGTTAACTATGTCGCCGGATGTTTTGCACCGGGACAAGCGATGTTCGCAGGACTCTCCGTCGACAATGGGTATATGCTGACGATAAGTATGGCCGGATACCAGACGCAGACGATAAACAATATTTCTGTCAGCGGAAACAATGTCCTGCAAGTAGGACTTAGTCCATAATTGTATGTATACAATAAACAACATGCGCCGCGGGATGACACTCATAGAGCTGTTGGTAGTACTTTCGATAAGCACCATACTTATGGTTGCAATTGCCGACACATTGAGCACGGTGTTCCGACTTACATCGCAAAAGCCGCTCGCGCTCCAAGCGATAGACCAGGGCCGCACCGTCACCACCACCTTCGCTAATGAGTTGCGAAACGCAACCATCGGGAGCGACGGTGCGTTCCCGCTTGCGGAAGCGAGCTCGAGTGAAATAATTTTCTATACGCCATATCGAAGCGGGAGCACACCGACGGTGCGCCGGGTCCGCTATTTTATTGCAAGCAGCACGCTGTATAAAGGAATTATTACGCCGAGCGGAACACCGCCTTCGTATGCCACTTCTAGTGAGCAGGTAAGTAAAGTGTTGCCACTTGCATCGAGTGCCGGACTTCTCTTTAGCTATTACGACGGTACCTTTACCGGAAGCTCCACGCCCCTAGCGCAGCCGGTTGCGGTCACGAACGTAAACTACGTGCAGATTTCAATAACGATGCTCCGGCTCGATGAACGCAACTCGACCTCGACATTCACCATGACTTCGGGCAGTACCGTGCGCAACTTAAAGACAAACCTCGGAAACTAATGAAAAATATTTTAGTATCGGCGCAAAAAGTGACCGTTCAGAAAGGCAGTATGCTCATGCTTACCCTCATGTTCCTCTTTGTCGCAACACTTATGATGGGGCCGATGATTGACCTCATTAGCCAAGAGCTCCACTATGGCCCGGCGCGCATCGACAGCGAAGAAGGGTTCCAGATTGCCGAAGCAGGTATTAGTTACTATCAATGGCATTTGGCGCATTATCCTATTGACTACACAGACGGTACGACGACTCCGGGGCCCTATGTGCATGCATACACTGATTACGATACTCAAACACAAATCGGCCAATTCAGTCTCACTATTACTCCGCCAAGTGCGAACTCAAGTGTGGTGACCATCCAGTCGGTCGGTTGGACCACAAAAAACCCGGGGCAGAAGCGTACTGTCACCGCAACGTATGGTGTACCGTCACTCGCGCAATACTCTTTCCTGAGTAACGATATTGTGTGGATTGGTAGCAGCGAGCAGGTAAGCGGTAAACTGCAATCCAACAACGGGGTGCGCTTCGACGGGATAGGGAATGCACCCATTATGTCGGCTAAAGCGACTTACACCTGTCCGTCCGCGCAGGGTAACCCATGTCCCGCGACCAAAAATGGTGTGTGGGGTAACCCGCCAGCAGGAGTGAATGCTTTTTGGCAATTCCCGGTTCCGGTCGTGGACTTCTCGGCGCTGACTGCAAACTTGGCTACTATGAAAGCGTCTGCGCAAAGTAGCGGTATATATCTGCCGCCATCCAGTGCGCAAGGGTATTCGCTCGTTTTTAACGCGGCAGGCACGGTGAGTGTCTACAAAGTTACGACTCTGAGGGCCAACCCTACCGGCTGGGACGTGAACGGCGTCGCGCATAACGAATACACCGACTACAATGCCCGCACGCTGCAGTACACAAAACCGGTGCCCGTTAACGGCATCATCTATGTCGAAGACACAACCTGGGTTGAAGGTACGGTGAATGGCCGAGTCATGGTTGCTGCTGCGGCTTTGCCGTATAACGCGGCGACGGCGCCGACAATTTATATTCCAAACAATATAGTGTACTCCGCGAAGGACGGTACCTCGGTCCTAGGACTATTAGCACAGAACAATATCGTTGTAACGAATCATGCGCCCCTGACGCTTGAAATAGATGCGGCGCTCATAGCCCAGAACGGAAGCACTCAGTTTTACTACTATGCGGGAAACATTAAGACCCTCATAACCATCTTCGGGTCCATCATGTCCTACGGTCAATGGACGTGGACCTGGGTCGACGGCAGTAATAACACCACTGCGGGGTATACCACTACGAAGGATGTGTATGATAGTAACTTGCTCTACAAGCCGCCGCCGAGCTTTCCTCTTTCAAGCGAAGGATATCAACAAATTAGTTGGACAAGTAATTGATATGAAACGACACGTGATCATACAAATATACGCGATGATTTTTCTTTTGATACCGGCCACAACCGTGTTCGCGTACGTTCGAATGCCAGTAAATTCTCTCCAACCTATACCGCGCTCAGTTCGACCGAACGTGTCCGGTAATGTAAATACTACCGCTTTGCCCGCGTCGCACGCGAATGCGATAGTAACAACAAGTACTCCAAGCGTCGCTCCAGCTGAGGTACAAAAGGACATGTTGGACGCTCACTCTTCCTCGTGGGGCTGGTTTGCTGCGGGACTCGTGCTCGTGACTCTCCTTAGTGCCCTTGTCGGTGCCGGAGTCTGGTATTTTGGGTTTCGGCTCCCTGAGTAGCTAGTGGATTTGGTTTGTAAGGCCATAGATAGGAGAAATGATAGCGATAGCAAGGAAGCCGACGATGATGCCGACGACGACCATAATGATAGGCTCGAGCATGACGCTGAGGTTTTGCGCCATGTTCTCGGTTTTTTCTTCGTACGTTGTGCCAATATTTAGCAGCGTGTCGGATAGCGAGCCGGACATCTCTCCGGCAGAGACAAGGCGCGAAAGGTAGGAGGGGATAAAGAGGTGTGCTTTCGGATATCGCTCAATACTTTTGTAGAGCGAGTTGCCTTCGGTAACGTCTTTTAAAACAGTTTCATAAAACTTTTTATATAAATGAAACGAAGTTGAGTCCTTCATCGACGCGAGTGCCTGGGGCAGGGTGATGCCAGCCCTCAGGAGCGAGCCCATGACGTAGCCAAAGCGCGCAAGCTCGATATCTTGCACGAGCGTTCGAGTGAGCGAAAAACGAATAAGGAATGTCTCGCCAACGAAGCGAGTTTTTTCATAGAAAAATAATATATAAATTGCGCCCACCACTGCCGCGGTACCAAGTGGCACGACGAATATACCGTAAGAGGTGAGGAACGTGCCGATGCCCATAATGACGCGGGTTGAAAGGGGGAGCGTGCCGCCGGAGCTTGCAAAGACGGAGGTCAAGCGCGGGAAGACATACCACATCGTGAATATACCAACGAAGATAGTGACGGTAATAACAATGGCCGGGTAAATAAGCGCACCGCGCACCTTGGACTTTAAACGGTTTTCTTTTTTCTGCTCCTCAACTACCAAAGACAGCTGTTTTTCCAACTCGCCGGTTTCTTCGCCCAGTCGTAGTAGCGACACGAAGCGCTCGGAAAGGAGGCCGCTTTTGCCGAGTGCCGTGGACATCTTAGAACCTGAGTCTATTTCGTTTTCGATAACAGTAATTGCCCTCAGCATCTTCTTGCCATGGATCTCATCTTTCAATGTCGAAACCGCTTCACGCACCGGAAGGGCTGAGTGCATAAGCAAACTGAGGTTTTCAAGAAAAAAATCGTTTTCTTTTGCCATTAGGTGTTTTTAGGCGCAATAGTCACTCCTTTAGGTGGCAGCGCAACGCGCAGCAGCTCTTGAAACGTTGTGGTGCCGCTGAGTACTTTGTCCAACCCATCTTCAAAGAAGCTCCGTGCACCTTCTTCGCGGGCGGTTTTCATTATTTGCTCCGCTGAAGGAGTTTTAAGAATCGTCTCTTGGAGCTTCGGCGAGTTTTCAATAAATTCGAAAATTCCCATTTGCCCCTTAAAGCCGGAGTTATTGCACTTTTGGCAGCCTTTGCCTTTGTACACCACAATTTCCTTGCCGCTCAGGAACGGTGCTAGTTTTGGAAACTGCAAAATGACGGCTGCAACAGTGGTTGTTTCGCTCACTTTGCAGTGGGTGCAAATACGGCGAATGAGGCGCTGCGCGACGATAAGCGAAAGGGTAGACGCTAAAAGAAACGGCTCTACCTTCATGTCCAGCAGTCGCGGTACGACGGTTGCGGCATCATTGGAGTGGAAGGTCGACAAAAGGAGGTGACCGGTGAGCGCCGCGTTGACGGCAATTTCGGCGGTCTCCAGGTCGCGAATCTCTCCCACGAGAATAACGTCAGGGTCTTGGCGCACGATAGTACGCAGCCCGCTAGCGAATGTCAGCCCGCTCGCAACGTTTACCTGCACTTGGTTGACGCGGCCGATGCGGTACTCAACCGGATCTTCGATGGTGGTGACGTTGACCGAGCTTTCGTTGAGCATGCGTAAAAGTGCATACAGAGTTGTGGTCTTGCCGGAGCCGGTTGGGCCGACGGTCAGTATCATGCCGTAGGGGCGCTCTGCTATGTCGGTCAAAAGAGCTTGGTCTTTGGCTTTAAATCCGAGTTCGGCGAGTGTCAGCGAGCGCAGGTACTCGCCCAAAATTCGCATAACGACCTTCTCGCCGGTGATGGTCGGGATAATAGAGACGCGCAGGTCGGCTGCAACAGGGCCTTTTTTGTAGCGAATGGCGCCGTCCTGGCTTCGGTTGTGTTCGTCGATGCGAAGACGCGCCTCAATTTTGATGCGGTTGAGAATATTCTCGTACTGCACTTTGGGCAGCGTGCCGGCATCTTCGAGTACGCCGTCGATACGAAAGCGCACAAGCACCTCGGTCTCTTGTGGTTCCAGATGGATGTCGGATGCGCGAAGGAGGATAGAGTCTTCGACTATTTGCTCGACGATTTCGGGCGCGACCTTCTGCTCCCTTTTGATGATTTCCGTAAAGCGCACGGCGAGCGTCTCTTTGTACATCGACAGTACTTGGTCGATGTCACGCGAAAACGAATAACCGGTTACTACCATCTTGCCGGGGAAGAGCGCTGCAACGCTCGGCGAGAGCGGTGTGACTTCAATAGCGTCGGAAGTAATAGTCACCGATTTCTCGCCCTCCTCCACTAAGACGACGCGGTTTTGACGCGCTATATCTTTTGGAATTTTGACCATCACCGACTTAATCGGCTGGTTCATGGCCAGGTCGACATATTTGACGCCAACTGCTTCGGCTATAGCGTGACCCAACAGGTCTTTGTTGAGGAGCTCTTCGTTAAAGAGGTAATCGGTCAGGGGCGCGTGATGGCTTACTGCGTGTGCTTCGGCCTTAGTGATGTCTTCTTCACTGACATAGTTACCGGACAACAGTGCCGCTTTAATAAACGCATCGTCCAACACCTTAGCTGCAGGCTGTGCAGGCGCGGGTGTAGGGACATCAACTTTTTTTATATTTTTCTTTTCAGTCATACTACTTAGACGGATCTACTGTTTAAAAAACGCGTCTACTTTTTCTAAAATGCCGGCAGGGGAGGTGTCTGCTTTAACGATGTAGTCTTTAGCGCCCATGCTTTTAACGTGCGCAATGTCTTCGGTTTGGCCAAGGTTGGACATGACAAATATTGAGGTCTTGCTCCCTTGCTTCTTAAGCTCTTCCAGTACGCTAAAGCCGTCGCGCTTAGGCATCATGATGTCTATGAGCATGAGGTCAAACGGCGCTTCTTTGAGCGCGGCGAGCGCATCGTCGCCGTTGTAAACGACTTTAGTGTCATAGCCCGCGCTCTTGAGCTTTAAATTCAGGACAGTGGCAAGAGCTTTCTCATCTTCAGCAATTAAAATCTTTTTTGGCATGAATATATATAGTGTATCGGTTTGTGATGTAAAACGCATGGCGGTGTTGTGTATAGTCTCTTATTTTGATTCACTAGGTGAGTGACCCAAGAAGAAGCACTCACTATTTTAAAGACCGGCGCGAACGTATTCCTCACCGGCGAGCCGGGAAGTGGCAAGACGCACACCGTCAATCAGTATGTCTTGTGGCTAATTGAACGCGGCATTGAGCCGGCAATCACCGCTTCGACCGGCATTGCCGCGACACATATTGGCGGCTACACCATTCACTCCTGGAGCGGTATTGGCATTAAGCAGTTCCTCAATGACTACGACCTCGACCAAATAGGGCAGAACAAACGTATCGTCGACCAAGTGTTGGGCGCTAAGGTGCTCATTATCGACGAAGTGTCGATGCTGGGCGCCAGCACTCTTTCGATGGTCGACGCCGTGTGTCGGACTGTTAAGCGCGACGACCGACCATTTGGCGGTATACAGGTGGTGCTGGTGGGCGACTTCTTTCAATTGCCGCCGGTGCAGCGTCGACCCGACTACGAAGATGAGTCCCAAGAATTGTTTGAAGATAGGCGCTCGGTGTTTTCGTTCGGCTCGCCGGCGTGGGAGCGGCTCAGCCCCATTGTGTGTTACCTGCACGAGCAACATCGCCAAGAGGACGGCGAGTTTTTGGGCGTACTGTTTGCGATGCGCCGAAACGCTTTGACCGCCGTGCACCGCGAACTCCTGCGTACGCGCTTCAACGCTATCCCAGGGGATGAGACAACAAAGCTCTATTCGCACAATGAAGATGTCGACCGTATCAATGACACAGCTATAGCAAAGATTGCCTCCGACGCACGCGTGTTTGCAATGACCAGCGTCGGGCCTGATAGGTTAGTGATAAATTTAAAAAAAGGATGCCTCTCGCCGGAGACACTTGTGCTAAAAGTCGGTGCGCGAGTGATGTTTACCAAAAACGATGTGCAGACTCAAAGGTTCGTGAACGGGACGCTCGGCAGCGTGCTTGGGTTCGCGGTAGAGTCAGGCAACCCAATAGTCAAAACTCGCGACGGTCGAACCATGGTGGTCGAGCCCGAAGACTGGAGCTTGCAAGATGGGAAGCGAATTTTGGCCTCCATTTCGCAATTGCCACTTCGCCTTGCGTGGGCTATGACGGTCCACAAGAGCCAAGGCATGTCCTTGGATGCGGCGCACATGGACCTCTCACACGCTTTTGAATATGGGCAGGGCTACGTCGCGCTGTCGCGTGTCCGCACGCTTGGCGGCTTGTCGCTTGCAGGACTCAACGAACGAGCCCTCCAGGTACATCCTGAAATCTTAGAGAAGGATATTGTATTTCGCGAAAACTCCGACGCAGCGACTGAGGCGTTTGGTAAATTAAGCAAAGCGGAATTAGCGGGGATGCACGCAAACTTTGTCAAAGCGAGCGGGGGACATGAACCTACCGGAGAGAAAAAGGAAATGAAACAGGGCGTGGTAGAGAAAAACAAACTCAGTACCGTGCGCGAAAAATTCCCAAACGCATACCGCCCTTGGGCAGAGGCGCACGACGTCGAGCTCAAGCTTCGTTTTGAAAAAGGAGAGAAATATAAAGAAAGTGCGCAAGCTTTAGGTCGTCAGTCGGGCTCCATACGCGCTCGACTCCTGAAACTTGGACTCATCGAGGAAGAGATAGACTAGCGCGACATACGCACCCGCTGCTCGGGTCGGGTAAGTAAGTGCGGTACACTATTTGGTATGTCGCGAAGATTTCGTACTATGCTTGGTTCGCTGTCGCTCGTTTTATTTTTGCTGGTGGTGTATCCGGCGCATGCTTCGCTACTTGCAACGTCGCTTCGCTTTGGGATGACAAGCCAGGATGTGGTTTTTTTGCAAAAAGTTTTAAACTTCTCTGCCGATACACAAGTTGCACTAACGGGGGCAGGTTCGCCTGGTCATGAAAGCACCTACTTTGGCGCAAAGACGCTCAGCGCAGTTAAACGATTTCAAGCTAAATATAGCGACGAGGTGCTTGTACCCGCCGGGTTGAGTGCTCCTACTGGTTTTGTTGGCGCCATGACGCTTAAAAAGCTGCGCACTGTAGCTAATGTGCAGTCGCCGACTCCTGTGGCCGTCGCGCCGAGCCCCATGACTCCTCCGGTGGCTCCAACGAGTCCCACATCGCCCACGCCTCCTGTACTGCCTGTCTCGATACCTTCGCCGGTTCTTCCTGCTACTCCTGTTAGTTCGGTCGCAACAAACTCATATCCCAACCTAAAAAATCTTGATGCGTATGTAGTAGCGGTGCGAGATGCGACGCTTAAAAATGGTACGTCACCGGATGTGGTTGCCTTGATTGAACAGAAAATACGCGATAAAGCCGCAACCGCAAACTATCAACAAATATATTACGACAGTCAGAAGGCCCACATTAAAAATCAGACATCGAGTGCTCCACAGTCGATGCTCGACGCGTTTCTTGGTAAAGCCCTCACGTCGGTTCAAGGTCTCTTTGAGGTAAAAAACGTGCAAGCCGCGGGGCCAGGCGTACCGTTTGGCGGCATTATTACGTATGTAAACCCGGCGATCTGTGATTGTCCGCCAGGTATAATAACTCAAATTTTTGTTGCATTGCCGAATGCGCCTCCGCCGATATCGAATATTCTCCTGAACTATATAAACGGCTCAGAAGCTTTCCCGTACTACAACATCCCCCTACCGGGTATCGCAACCTTAGGATTTTATACGCCGGCTGTCCCTTCCTGCCTCACCTACGTGGGTACTTCTTGTATCTTGATACCTGCCGTAGGTCAAATTACACCTGTTGTTGGCTCGTCCTTGGTCATCTAACTCCTGTGTTGAAAAAATCCTAAAAGAGAGGTACATTAGGAGCGATCGAAGCGGTTAGCGCTGGCTCAAAAAAGGGAGAGGAACATTGGTAGAATAATACTATGCGCGGTTAGCTCAGTTGGTAGAGCAGCTCATTTACACTGAGACGGTCGGGGGTTCAAGTCCCTCACCGCGCACCGAAGAGAGAAGTGAAGAGGGCGAGTGAGCGAAGTGCCGACGCACTTCGCGTAGGGGCTTGAAAGGCGGAGCGTTGCCGAGTCAGCAGATAAGGCCGCGAGCCCGGGTCGGGAAATTTTTGCGGCGGCCGAGAAAATATTCCTGACCAAGTCCCTCACCGCGCACCAAAACAGTTTGGCTAAGAGGATGTCCCTTGACCAAGTTCTCATCGACAACATACATATGCTAGAACCAACAATAATCTACGAAGATGACGATGTCGTCGTGCTCAATAAGCCGTCGGGGTTGATTGTCCACACGGACGGTATCCATGACTACCCACCACTGACAGACTGGCTTGATAAAAAGTATCCGCCTGTCGGCGAGGCGAGTGTGGGATATTTTTTGGTGCATCGGCTCGACCGCGAAACGTCGGGGGTGCTTGTTGTCGCTAAGACCGAAGCAGCCTTTGAGTTTCTTAAGGAGCAATTTCATGACCGGGACGTGCGCAAGGTGTACCGCGCGTTTGTATACGGCATCATTAAGGACGATAGAGGAGTCATAGACAAGCCGATAGGCAATGCTCGTGGCGGTAAAGGCCCTCGCTCGGCTATGCGACCGTACGGCACCCTGCGCGACGCGCTTACAACTTTTAAAGTCCTCGACCGAGGAAGCGACGCCACGTACGTTGAGGTTCGGCCCAAGACCGGCCGCACGCACCAAATTCGAGTGCACTTCTCCGTTATCCAACGCCCGGTTATCGCCGATGTTCTCTACGCCCCAAGCCGCCCGCCGATGCTGGGCTTTAAACGCCTTGCACTGCATGCATTGTCGCTCATGATTACTTTGCCGAACGGGCAAGAGAAGACTTTTACCGCCCCGCTTCCACAGGACTTCCTGGTCGCTGAAGAGTTGTTGCAGCAAAAAACTGCCTCATAAAAAAAATTGCGGATTTCGGCCTCTTGTGTTAGATTACTGTCACATGATTTCATCGGTTAAAACATCCCCAGTCAATATGAAAGAGCGTCAGTCGCTCGGTCTTGGCAGTGGCGACACAGTGCGCGTCTGGCAGAAGGTTATCGACCTTAAGCAAGGCAAGGGCGCAGACAAAAAGGTAGTCACCCTTAAGAACGCGCGCCGCCAGGCCTTCGAAGGTCTCGTGTTGGCGGTCAAGCACGGCAACGAAGCGGGCGCTATGTTCACGGTCCGCAAGGTCTCCAGCGGCGTTGGCGTCGAAAAGGTCTTCCCACTCTACTCGCCGATGATAGAGTCTATCGAAGTGCTTCGCCGCGCAAGCACCCGCCGAGCCAAGCTCTACTTTATACGCACCAAGGCATCCCGCGAGCAGAAGCACGCCATGCGCAAGTCTGTGCAAATGAACCTTTCAGCTACCGGCAAGCCAGAGGAATTGCCCGCTGAGGAAACTCCAGAGGTAGTCCCGCCAACAGAGCAAGTCCCAGAGTCTCCCGCTCCTGAAGTGCAAGCAGAAACAACCGGCGAAGAAGTAGCTGCATAGCTCCTTTTTCGTTATAGGTTATACTGTTTTTTGGGTTTGAGTATTTTACATATGCCCAGGTGGTGAAATTGGTATACACGCATCCTTGAGGTGGATGTGCCGAAAGGTGTGGAGGTTCAAGTCCTCTCCTGGGCACCGCAGAGGAGTTAGAGAGGTCAAAACCCTCATTTAACTCGAAGATAACAAGGAGGTGAATTCTTTGGAATGCGCCCTTTTTCATGTTTTCCCTTAGCGTGGTCTGCGATTGGGCGTCGTAGGGGTGGGGGATTATACGCCACAGCTTGTTTCTCCTTATATATACTGCCAAACTAAAAACTGCCCTCCACAGTGCATGATCTAATTCGTAGATACAACCTACTTTGGCGGTTCCAAATCTGTTCTTTTTATTACCCTCTAATGCACTCTAGCCAAATCCATTAACATATGGTATGAAGAATGCGGCAAAACTTCGTGCGTTGTGCGTAGGAAGTAGCCCTTTGAAACCACGGAAAGGGTAGTCTAATCTTGTTCTATCTGTCCTGTAGTCCCACGTCCAAAGGCAAATGTCCCTATGAAATCCATATACGTGAGTGACCTCCTCAGTCATCCTGTGAATGTGGAGGCTTCGCTTCTGTGCTGGCTTCGATCTAGGCGTAAGAAAGGAGGTATTCTTTTTCTTGATGTTGTTGACTCTACCGGAATGATTCAGGTCGTTTTTGCGCGAGAAAAGGTCACCAATGACATCTTCGAGCTCGCTCAGAGGGTTCCTCTGGAGTCATCGCTTGAAATCCGCGGTGATCTCGTACGGCATGCCAGCAAGCCGAAAGAAATAGCCGCTAAAAGTATTGTCGTGATTAGCGAATCTACGCTGCAGATGTCGCCCCAGCCTCGAGGCACAGTCGACATCTTTGATCCGAAACTTACGAACCATCTGTTGGCAAATCGCCATATATATCTCCGAAATCCGAAGATTATGGCAATGCTCAAGTTTCGCAGTCTTATGATGTCGCAAGTGCGGAAATGGTTCGAGGCTAACCGGTTCATCGAGATAGATGCGCCGATTCTCACTCCTGTGCCGCTCTACGATGACGGTTCAGCAATGCCTATCGAGGTTCATGGCGAGAAGGTATTCCTGACACAATGTGTCGGGTATTATCTTGAAGCGGCCGCTCACGCCTTCGAGCGCGTCTACAATATGGGGCCCAGCTTTCGGGGTGAAGAATCTCGAAGCAGACGGCATCTCATGGAGTATCACCACATTAAGGCGGAAATAGCCTTCGGCGATCTCGAAGACATAATACGAATCGTCGAGGACCTCATCCGCCATATCACGCACGAGTGCTGGAACGTGAGTGGTGACATACTCGAAACCCTCGGAACGAAGATGTGTCTCGACGGCCTCAATGTGCCGTTTGCGCGCATCTCGTACGAAGACGCTGTAAAGCAGCTCCAACAAAAAGGGTTCATCATTCAGTTCGGCGAAGGGCTTGGTTCGCTTGAAGAAGAAGAGCTTTCCCAGCAGTTTTCTGGTCCGTTTTGGATTACTGGAATTCCCAGGGTAGTGGAACCTTTTCCTTACGTCATCGACTCAGCGAATCCGGCGATTACAAGAGTGGCTGATCTGATAGCGAGCCATGGCTTTGGCGAGCTTCTCGGAGTTGCGGAAAAGATTCACGATCCTGCGATGCTCGATGAGCGGCTGCAGGAAAAGGGAAAATTGAACGATGCTCGGTATGAATGGATTCGCGAAGTACACCGAGCTGGGTGCGTGCCTCACGTTGCGTTTGGAATGGGCGTCGAGCGGATGATCCGCTGGCTCTTAAATGTCCCTCATGTTCGCGATGCGATACCGTTCCCGAGGATCTTCCGACGGAAGATTTACCCGTGAACTGACCCGTCTCGCTGGAAAGGTGAAAGCAATGGAACGAACTATGGTAAAGAATCTGTCCAATTATGTCGGGCAGCAGGTTACGATTCAGGGTTTCGTCGACACTATCCGCAGCCAAAAACGAATGCACTTTATGGTTGTACGCGACCATTCAGGGCGCGTACAGACGCTCTACGACAAAGGGGTAGGTGAGACCGAAGTGGTCACAATGCTCAATTCGCTTACGCCTGAATCAGCCGTTTCCATTACTGGGACGGTCGTGCTCAACCCAAAAGTGCGGCTCAATGGTCTTGAACTTTCTATCGATACCGTTGAGATAGTAAGCGTTGCAAGCGCTCCGCTTCCAATTGCGCCTGACTCCGTTCTGGACAAGCAGATTGATTGGCGGTTCTTGAGCTTGCGACGGCCGGAAAATCTACTCATCTTCAAGGTGCAGACTACGTTAGAAGAAGCAATGCGAGAGTTTTGGCTTTCGAACGGCTTCTTGGAGATTCACACGCCGAAGCTTATGGGGACAGCAAGTGAGTCGGGCGCAGAACTTTTTGAGCTCGAATATTTCGGGCAGAAAGCCTCGCTCGCTCAATCGCCTCAGTTCTACAAGCAAATGGCGATGGCGGCAGGGTTTGATCGGATCTTTGAGATTGGGCCGGTCTTTCGCGCAAATCCTTCTTTCACATCAAGACATGACACGGAGTTCACTTCAGTTGATATGGAAGTCTCGTGGATCGAGTCTCACGAAGATGTGATGGCTATCGAAGAAGCGTGGCTGGCTCATATTGTCCAGCGAGTGCATGACAAGCACGCACAGGAAATCCGCGACCTGCTGAAGGTCGAGGTTTCTGTGCCAACCCTTCCTTTTCCGAGAATTACGCTCGATCAAGCAAGAAGCATTCTTGCTCAGCAAGGGCATCTC
>JAYVXZ010000090.1:0-4445 GCA_043784715.1 Candidatus Adlerbacteria bacterium | reverse complement strand
GCTGCAGGGCTGCCAGCGCGTCACGCCGCCCGCGTCGCATTCCGCCAGCAGCAGGTTGATGACGTCTTCGGCCGAGCGGTCGCAAAAAAGCTGGCCCTATCAAGAAAACCTCAAGGCAGACATACTCCTGCGCGAATACCTTTTGAAAGAGTTACGCGGTCAGTACATTGGCGGCATCGAAATTGAACGAAACAAAAACCTTCGTATCATCATCAAGACCTCGCGCACCGGCGTAATTGTTGGCCGATCCGGCGAAGGCGCAGTAAAGCTCCGCAACAAAATAGCTGCCTTCCTCCAAAGGAAAGGTCTCCCAGTGCCCGAGATAAAACTCGATATCGAAGAAATCCGCTCACCGGAGAGTAACGCTGCTATCGTTGCCTATATGGTGGCCGAAGGACTCGAGAAGCGTATGCCGTTTCGCCGCGTTATGAAGCAGACGATTGAAAAAGTTATGGCAAACCGTGACGTCAAAGGAGTTCGTATCGCAGTCGGCGGTATGCTTGGCGGCGGCTCAATGTCCCGCAAGGAGGAGCTCAAGAGGGGACGTATCCCACTCCAGACCTTCCGCTCTGACATCGACTACGCACGCGAGCGCGCAAACCTCCCGCTTGGCGTCATTGGTATCAAAGTATGGATCTATCGAGGCGAAGTTTTTGCAGAAAAAGGTAAGGACAAAAAAGACAAATAAAAAGGCTTATGTTATTCCCGAAGAAAGTTAAATTCCGTAAATCACAGACATTCCGTCGCAATCCAAAACGCGACATGCTTGCTTCGCGTGGTGTCACCATGGCCTTTGGGAGCCACGGACTTAAGGCAGTTACCCATGCACGCGTTCGTTCCAACCAGCTCGAGAGCGCTCGTAAGGTTATCGCTCGCAACCTCGGTAAGACTGGCAAAAGTTGGATACGCGTATTCCCCGACAAGCCGTTTACCCAGAAGCCGCCCGAAGTAAAGCTCGGTAAAGGCAAGGGCGACCCTATCGGCTACGAAGTCGAAGTGTGGCCGGGACGCATTTTGTTCGAAGTTGACGGCGTCATCGACACGGTCGCAGTAAAGGCGCTCATCGCAGCGGCAAAGAAGCTTCCGCTCAAGGCAAAAGTGGTAACGCGACACTAAAACGGCATTCAAAACTATATGGCAACTAAAAAGAAAAAACTACAAGGTCGAGATACGCAAGAGCTTATAACGCTCGTGGATAAGAAGCGCGAAGAACTGCGCAGCTTGCGTTTTTCGGCTGCAGGCAGTAAAAATCGTAATGTGAAGCTCACTCGCGAACTTCGCAAGGACGTAGCGCGAGCGCTCACCGAGGTTCGCGCTCAGGAGTTGGCACAAATGGCCGTGTCTGAAGGACGATTACGCGGCATGATTTCGAACTAAATCACATATGACATCCGTAACCCCAAAAACACCTGAAAAGGCAGTACATAAAAAAACACTCCGTGGCGTCGTCGTCTCGGACAAAATGCAGGAAACTGCGGTTGTTGCCGTGCTTCGTTACGTAAAACACCCGAAGTATAAGAAGTACATGAAGATCACAAAGAAGTACCACGTACACAACACGGGCAATAAGGCCAAGGAAGGGGACGCGGTCACTATTCGTTCATGCCGCCCGATGTCGAAGACGAAGTCTTTCGAAATCATTTTTTCGTAAATTATCATGATACAAGACCGCTCACTCGTTGTTGTTGCAGATAATTCAGGCGCCAAAATTGGACGCGTTTTCAAGATCCCAGGAAGTTCTCGTAAGCGATATGCTGAAATAGGCGAGATAGTCATTCTCTCGGTGCAAAGTGCAGAGCCACGCAAAGGCGTCAAAAAGAAAGATGTATTACGAGCAGTTGTCGTGCGCCAGCGCAAACCATTTAAGCGTAAAGACGGCTCCTATGTTCGCTTCGACGAAAACGCAGTAGTTATTATTGAAGGTACCGGCAAGAATCGCCAAGAGCCAAAAGCAGGGCGTATCTTCGGCCCTATCCCGCGCGAGCTCCAAGAGCTTGGCTATCAGACTATTATCTCGCGCGCGCCTGAGGTTGTATAACATTTACTATGAATACTCTCCATGTTAAAAAAGGTGATACGGTTGTAATTCTCGCAGGCAACGAGAAGGGTAAGACCGGTAAAGTACTCAAAGTCTTTCCCAAGACAGGGCTCGTTGTTGTCGAAGGTGTCGGCATGCACAAGAAACACCAAAAAGGTAAGACGGCGGGCCAAAAAGGACAAGTCGTAGATAAGCAGCATCCTATCCAAGCAAGCAAGGTAATGAACACCACGGTCCAAAAAGAACGCGCAAAAAATACAAAGAAGGCAACTTCAAGCAAAAAATAATATATGGCAAACCTCATCCAAGACCAGCAAAAAACCGCATTTGATACGCTTAAAGGCGGCTCTAAATATTCCAATGTCATGCAGACTCCTCGCCTCGAGAAGATTGTCATTTCGGTTGGTATAGGCAAGCTCCTCAAGGATAAGGCAAAAATTGCACTCATCGGCGACCGCTTGGGAAAAATTACCGGCCAGAAGGCAGCTACTCGTGGCGCCAAGAAGTCTATAGCGACTTACAAGACCCGTATAGGCGACCACATCGGCTACCAGGTCACTTTGCGTGGCCAACGTGCGCAGGACTTCCTCAACCGCCTCGTCCACATCGCCCTCCCTCGCACCAAAGACTTTAAAGGCATCACCACCGGTGCCATTGACGCCATGGGCAACTACACACTCGGCATCAAAGAACACTCAGTCTTCCCCGAAACCGCCGACGAAGAGCTTAAAGACGTCTTCGGCATGGCTATCACCATCGTCACCACTGCCAAAAACAAAAAGGAGTCCCACGACTACTTGGCACATCTAGGGCTCCCGTTCAAAAAGTAAATTTTAGATATAGAAAAGCAAAAAGCCGCGTCCAGAAATGGACGCGGCTTTTGATTTGGAGGCAAAAGCGATCTAATCTATCTTCAAGTAATAACTACACCTGAAGAATTTGCGAACCCATACTCTCTCGTTTTCTTTCACCATGAAACGAGCGAGCGTGTTAGCGAGAGGGCCGGCATGACATCCGTGTTGATTGACGGCTAGTATGCCTAATTTAATACCTCGTATAAGTTCAGCATTATTTGGACTATTCTCTAGTCCGGTAAGCAGTTTTTTAATTTCGTTGGCTTCATCCACAGCGTGTTCGTTGGTAAGCCGTAAACTCCTTGCATCCATCATGTTCTGTACTCCTTTGGAACGGTATCCGAGCGTATCGTACCCTAAATACTCCGTTTCTCAACTTCAGTCTAAAATATACAGGCCTTGCCTTGATAAACGAAAACCACAAGTCTGGATTGTGGGTTCTTGTGATCGTTACCACCGCCGAAACGAAAAAGGAGTCGGGCTACTAGCTGGCCTACCCAGGACTTTTGTTTATGAAATAGAAGTGCTACTTTTGTAACAGTTGTTCATGGAGGTGGAAGATGTTCTTGTCGTTGGCTGAGTTATACAAACGTGAAGAGGAGAGAGAAAGACGTTGTAACCGCTGGTTTAATGCGATCGTTACTGGCTTTGGTGCCAGTTTTGGAGTGTATGAGGCGGTCGCTGGCCATCCTGACCATTCAATTACTGGCGTTGAAATCGGATTGATTTTGGGCGCACTAGCCGGGCTACTACTTAGCCTGGCAAGCCGTGGGATTGCAGATATGACTGATGAGGATGATTGGTAAACTTACAGCCCCTCTATAGGCTTTATGTGCTAATTTGACTTCTTTGGTGCTATCGCGTATATTCTTTTGAGCCCTTGGAGGGCTCGTTTTTGTAAAGAATGGCTAAGAAATCAACAATTGCACGAAGTACACGCACCCCGAAGTTTGCTTCACGGGTGGTTCGTCGTTGCTTCCGTTGCGGCCGCAAGCGCTCGTTTATGCGAGACTTCGGTATGTGCCGCGCATGCTTCCGCGAAGCGGCGAACGAAGGGCTCATCCCCGGCGTTCGAAAGTCCTCCTGGTAACTCCAGACAAGCTACAAGTCAAAAGTCTCAAGTAGCAAAAGCCCTAATCAAACTAAATCAATGATCGCAGACCCGATATCAGATTTCATAATAAGACTCCAGAACGCCTCAAGAGCGGGGAAGACTTCGGTGTCTTTGCCGGCTTCAAAAATGAAGTTCGCCGTCGCTGAAGTACTCGCTCGCGAGGGTTATTTGTCCGACGTCGAAAAGCCAAAGAAGCTTGCTCCTATGGTCGTCACGCTTGCCTTCAAAGGCGGCAAGCCCGTTATTTCGGGTGTTAAGCGTCTCTCGAAGCCATCCCGCCGTATGTATATCGGAGTACGTGACGTTCGCACGGTGAAGTCTGGCCATGGTCTCCTCCTTCTTTCAACGCCAAAAGGAATTTTGACGGGCAAAGAGGCTCAAGAGGCTCGTGTTGGTGGAGAGGTCCTGTTCGAAATTTGGTAAATATATATATATATAT
>JAYVXZ010000089.1:0-4445 GCA_043784715.1 Candidatus Adlerbacteria bacterium | reverse complement strand
TTTTGTAACAATATGGCACAAAATGGAAAAGATACGGGCATGAGTAAGGGTACTACTATCGGTGTGGCCGCTGCAGCTACGGCAGCAGTCGCCGCAGCGGCAGGTGCGTATTGGTTTTATGGTTCAGGTGATGCAAGTAAGCATCGCAAGTCGGTTAAGAGTTTTATGCTTAAGGCTCGCGCCGATGTGCTTGACGCTGTCGAGAAGTTGAAAGACATCGACAAGTCTGCATACCTCGCCATAGTGGACCGTGTGGTAGCGAAGTACTCTACCGTCGCGGGTGTCACTGCCGCAGAAGTCGCGCAAATGACGCGTGACCTCAAGGCAGCGTGGGAACATATGAAGGCGGTACATGACAAGGTCAAGCCGGCGCTTCCTGCAAAGAAGGCGGCAAAGAAGTCTGCTCCAAAAAAAGCAGCAAGCAAAAAGCAAGCGTAAATTCGAAAAAATAAAACACTTCGCTCTCCTTAGGGCGGAGTGTTTTGTTTTGGTGTAAACTGTCTATGCATGGCAAAACCTATCGAAAATGAGCCTTTAGTTCGGCACAACGTGTCGCTGTATCGAAAGTACCGACCAGGCGAATTTGACGAGCTGCGCGGGCAAGAGCACATCACTTCGGTACTTCGCGCCGCCGTGCAAGGCGACAAAATTGCGCATGCATACCTTTTTGCAGGGGGTCGCGGGACAGGTAAGACGTCGAGCGCGCGCATTTTGGCGCATGCGCTCGGCACCAGCGACAGCGACATCTACGAGATGGACGCGGCGAGTAATCGCGGCATCGACGAAATTCGCGAGCTTCGCGACGGGGTTGCAACCTTACCGTTCGAGTCGAAATATAAATTTTACATAATAGACGAAGCCCACGCACTGACGCCGCAAGCGTGGGGAGCGTTGCTTAAGACACTTGAAGAGCCGCCAAGCCACGTCGTGTTCGTGTTGGCGACAACCGAGCTCGACCGCATACCCGAAACAATTGTCTCGCGTTGCCAAACGTTTGTTTTTAAAAAGCCCTCGCACGAAACGCTCAAGCAGCTGGCGATAGATGTCGCCAAAAAAGAAAAGGCAACGCTCGCGCCCGCCGGAGCCGAATTAATAGCGCTCATGGGCGATGGGTCGTTTCGTGACACCCTCGGTATATTACAAAAAGTGCTCACGGTTTCAAGCGACGCAACTTTAACCGAGGAAGAAGTGGCGACCGTTGTCGGTGCGCCTTCGTCACAGATTGTAAACGAGTTCTTGCAAGGCCTAGCAGACAAAGATATTGCGAAAGCGCTCGGCGCATTCCACAAGGCGCTTAAAGGCGGGGTAGAGGCAAAAGTGTTCGTGCTACTCGCATTGGCCAAAGTTCGCGCAGTCCTGCTGCTCCGCTTCGCTCCGGAGATGAAAAAGGATCTAAGCTTGCAGTTTAGCGAAGCAGACGTTGCAGTGCTCGAAAAGCTCGCCGGCAAAGACGGTGTAGCAATCAACTCAGCTCTTCTTTCCGAAATGATAACCGCCCTCCTGGAAACCAATCGCGCCCCAATGCCGCAAGTCCCCCTGGAGCTGGCTTTGTATAAAGTGTTTGCACAGTAACTCGTCAAAGCAATAAAAAAGCCCCATGTCGGGGCTTTTTTAGAACATACTTTGATTATGAGCGTTTTGACTTAGCTGGGACGGTGACGGTGACAAGTTTTCCTGTGGTGATGAGGAGGCCGAGTACAAACTTTTTGACAATGGTATTCATATCATTTGTTGGCTAGAGTGTGTAATACCTGTAAGTGTACCTGACTTATTGACTAATACAATAGGTGTTGGGTGCGTATGACCTCTTCATCAAATCTACTGTCCCGCTATATAGTATGTATAATAGTATGTATAGTTATAAGCTTAACAGTAAGAATCACTGTCAAATATGGATGGATTTAAACAATTTGTGCTGCGGGGTAATGTTGTCGAATTAGCGGTCGGTGTTGTCATCGGAGCCGCCTTTGGGACAGTCGTGCAGGCACTCGTCAAAGACCTGATTACGCCGCTCATTGGCGCTATCGTGAAGGCTCCGGACTTCTCAAGCCTTTTCTTTACTTTAAACGGCAGTAAGTTCATGGTCGGTGACTTTATAAACGCACTCATCGCTTTTGTAATAGTCGCGGCAGCAGTGTACTTCTTTGTGGTGGTACCTATGAACCACCTCATTCAGCGCATGAAAAACCGCCAAGCGCCGGCAGACCCGACTAGCAAAAAATGTACCGAGTGCTTGAGCGAGATGCCAATAGCTGCTATGCGCTGCTCACACTGCGCCCAGCTCCAAAAAGCTTAAGTAGTAGGGAAATATAAAAATCGCCGCCCAAGTATGGACGGCAATTTTTTTAATTGCATATACTTTAAGCCTTATCCTTCGACAACCGCCTGAGCGCCGCCTTTAAGCGGTATTTCTCGAAGGAAGAATGCGATGATGAGCGCGACTACGACGAATGGAATCGTCCAAAAAAAGACATCCTGGAAGGCCATAGCGAACGCATTGAGTACTGTCTCGGTATACCCTGGTGGGAGCTGGCGAATTTGACTTGTCCCTGCTGAAATATTTTTAGTAATTGTTTCGCCACTGATCCCCGGTAGCAACTCAGTGATATGTGTCGCAAGCCGGCTCGTGAGTATGGCGCCGAATATCGCAGTGCCAAACGACGAACCAATACTGCGGAAGAAGGTCACGAGCGCGGTGGCGGTGCCTAAATCAGAGCGATCGGTCGAGTTTTGTACCACGAGCGTGGTCACCTGGATGGACGAACCGATGCCGAGGCCAACAAGGAACATCCACGACGCAAGAAGCGGCAAGGGCGTAGTCGTTGAAATATGCGACAGGAAGAAGAGCCCGACACCCGTTGCAATGCTGCCTATTATAGGGAATTTTTTATAACCCCCTGTCTTGGAGATGTTGCGGCCGGAGAGAATCGAAGCCACCAGCAGCCCCATAATGAGTGGCAACATGAGCAGGCCCGATTTCGTTGCGGTAAACCCGCGAACTATCTGGAAGTATTCCGGCAGGAATATGATAGCCGAGAACATAGCAACGCCCGACGCTAATGCAAGCAAAGACGCGACGCTAAAGATGTCGTTCTTAAAGAGGCGAAGCGGCATAATAGGCTCGCGTGCTTTCGTCTCCCACAGTACAAAGAGCGCACCAAGTGAGATGCCTAGTGCAATGAAGCCGTTTATCACATGTGAACCCCACTCAAAAGTACTGCCACCCCATACTGCAACCAAAAGTAGCGACGTAACGCTCAGTGACAGGAGTAGTGCTCCGAGGAAGTCGATGTGGCGCTCGGCACGGCGCACCGGGACATGGAGCTTCAGCGCAATAGCCGCAAGCGCTAAAAGGCCCAGCGGCAAGTTGATATAAAATATCCAGCGCCAAGAAATGGCGTCGGTAAAGAATCCGCCAAGGAGCGGGCCGATGACGCTCGCGATGCCGAACACGCCGCCGAAGTAGCCTTGGTATTTGCCGCGCTCGGCAGGTGGGATAATGTCACCAATAGACGCGAGCACAAGTGTAAAGAGTCCGCCCGCGCCAACGCCTTGGACGCCGCGGAAGATAATCAGCTGCAAAATATTCTGCGACAACCCCGAAAGCATCGAGCCTATAAGGAAGATAACAACAGCGACGATGAGCGTGTTCTTGCGACCAAAAAGGTCGCTTATTTTGCCATACAGCGGAGTCGTGACCGCGCTGGCAATAAGGTAGGAGGTGACGACCCAGGACAACTCGCCCAGCGCGTTAAAGTCGGCGGCAATACGCGGGAGCGCCGTCGAGACAATGGTCTGGTCCAGGGCCGACAAAAACAACGTGAGCATGAGTGCGCCCATAATAACTAAGATGTTTTTGCGGTCCATGGGCGCCTCGGCCACAGGGTGTGCTGGGGTGTGGGTGTTCATAATATAAGTGCGCATTGTACTCTATGTATGCGCATTTCACCAAGTACAAAGTAAAGTACTCTTTTACTAAAAACTACATGAAAAAACACGCATCCTGTGCGTGTTTATCGGGTAGGCTCTCTGAGGCGGACAAGAGTACCACTCGCACCGCACCTTTTCGCATGCGAGTCATTGTGTTCATAGAGTTTTCCATAACCTCCATCTTGAATATAGTGGATCATCACAGTACACATCGGGCATTTAAACTTCGGTCCTTGTGTGCCCGGAGTTTCCACGGGCAGCACTGGCAGAACCGGCGCAGCCTTTTCCTTTAGGATAACTTTCTTCGCCATGTGCGACCTCCTGACTACTACAACGGTACAAGGAGTTTTGAGCTTGGTCAATAACATTCGCAAAATCAAGAATGTTTGCTATTGTCATAGAGTTATCGTGCGAAATTGGGATATCGTCTAATGGTAGGACAGAGGCCTTTGAAGCCTTTAATCGGGGTTCGAATCCCTGTATCCCAGCCAACACATACTAAGTCAGGTGTCAAG
>JAYVXZ010000088.1:0-14663 GCA_043784715.1 Candidatus Adlerbacteria bacterium | reverse complement strand
TCGTTTAGCTCAAATCCAAGAGCGTATCTAACGTTATAACTTCCGTTTAAATACTTTTCTCCGAAGTTATAAGCAGATTCTTCGCTATTCCAACTTCTTCCGATAATTGCTATAGCGTCCATGTTTTTACGTTTTAATTCGAGGTAGTAATACCCCCTAATTCGACCTTTTACAATTTTGCCATCGCTAACTATTGTCATTAGTCTACAATCTTAGATTCGGTTGCTAATACGAAATGGGGCATTTTTACGCCTGCCATTTTGAGCCCTACGGTATATCCAAGAATGATAATAATAGCTAGCGATATTACGATCTTTGTAATATCCGTTTTAGTTTTCATGCCGCTACGTCGCCCTCTAAAACTGTTTTACCGGTGCTAATAAGCGCTATGGTCGCTTTTAGCCGGTCTTTGCCGTATCGGTGGAGAAGAACGTAGCCGTCTAGCGTAGTCCATTCTGTTAGCTGCCCGTAGTGTTTTCTGTAGGCTACTACTCCGGTTACTACGGTTTTTACGTCGCCGTTACCGCTGGTAACTCTGATTGTGTCGCCGATTTTGATTTTTTCGGCCGAAATAAAGGTTTTAACTTTTTCCATGATTGCATTCCCGTTCTGTTTGGCAAAAAAGCGTGCTACTGGTAATAGTAGCACGCTTTTTTGTTTCAATTTGGCAAAGCCGAACGTTATTAAGTTATAGTCAGTTAAGCTTAGAGCTTCTGTAAAAGAGCTTCATTATTAGCTTTGGCCGCGTTAATTTGCTCCGGTGTAAGCGAGTTAGATGCAATTGCGGCGTTAATAAGTGTGGTACTATTCCCGTTTACAGATGCGGCGATATTTTGAAGCGCTGTTACCTGCTTCGTCTGTGTATGCCCGAGTACGCCGGTAGCGGTAGCAATACCTACCCCGGTTACGAGTAGATTAGTAATCGCGTTTTCGGAGTGGCCTGTTAGAGCGAGAATTACGGTACCCGCGATTGTCGCTAGAGCGATGAGCGTTACCCCGATTACTAGCGCCGTATTTTTAAACATCACGCGCTAAACCCGAATTCTTCGGCTTTAGCTCGGGTAATGGGCCCGAAGATTCCATCTGCGGTAAGGCCGGTGCGCGTCTGGAATTCGGTTACTACACCCGCGGTAAGCGGTCCATAATTGGAGTCTTCGTCTAGGGCGCTGTATGCCGGGAAAACGCGGTTAAAGAATTGCTGGACGGCTAGTACGTCTTCACCGTAAGAGCCGATGGTCAAATCGACGTCTTGACTGTCGGTGGGAGGTACGGTTACGGGCGCGTTTGTGGCGGTAATGCTGGAGCGGGGGTCTAGTACCGTTTGCGGGTTGACGAGGTAGCCGCCTGAGGTTGTTTGGACGTGGACGTGGGGCCCGGTTGAGGCTCCCGCGCCGTCTGTCTGGTAGGCGCCTCCACTATGGCCGATAAGCGTACTTACGCTTACGTTGTCACCTTGGGCGATGTTTACTCCGCTCATATGGGCGGTTAGTACGGTGGTTTCTCCGTACTGAATCGTTACATATCGTCCGTATCCTGCTGTATTGCCGGTATCGGAGATTGTGAGTACGGTTCCATCCCCTGAGCCGTAGATAGGGGTGCCGACTCCTACGGGGCTATCAATTCCTTGGTGGTAGCGGGGGAAGTGTGCGGGCCCGCGGTCGTTGAGGTATTCGCCGCCGCTTGCTACGGAGTTATCGTCTGTAGGCCAGTAAAGAGACATTTTAATTTTCCTTTGTTATTAGAGTTTTAGCCATGTAATGTTTATAAAAACATTAGCTGTGCTATTAGGGCCTACTGATATAGTTATCGGCGCTTCGGGAAACGTCATTTGGAGCGGGTAAATCGAGTTGCTAGCTACTGCGCTATTTGTGACGTATTGGAATAGCCGAGTTTCTGCTTGGCTACTGGAGTCTCTACCAATAGTGTTTAAATAGACGTTTGTTTGATTGGCGTTAGACGCCATAATGAAAACGGAAGCGCTACCGCTAATACTTGGGAGTTGCGCCGTACCGTAGGCGGTACCGCTAGGCCCTAATAGCATACTTAAACTTCCGGAGGAGGTAGCATCTTGAAAACTGGACGCCGTAAGATTACCGTTCGTAAAGTTTCCTAATAGTGCGGGACTAGAGTAATAGCTTCTAGGGAGTTTAGCGGGACTAGCGCTAATTGTTACTGGTAAAGCGGTAAAGTATTCGGTCCCTGTTGGGTTAATGAATATCTGAACCCGGCTACCTTTAACCGGTATTGTATAGTATAAAGTACCGCCGCTAAACGCGGCCGGCCGATCTACTCCAATAATGGTACCGTCTAAAGTCATATGCGATATTCTTATATTGCTAATGTTAATAGAGCTTGCTACCGCCGCGGCTTGAGCGCTAATCAGTAACGATTGGAACGGAAGTAGGGTATTAACGTTACCGGAATCGTAAATCATTACTTCGGTACCGTTAGCCACTTGCTTATTCCATACCGCTAGTACGACCGTATTAGTATTTACTTGACCTACGTTAACTTGACCTTGCGTTATCGCCGCGCCGTTATTAGCCGTGGTAATTTGGCTTACTAATCCCGAGTCGGTACAGGCGTAGAGAGCTTTACCGCCCGGCCATGTAAACGCGCCCCCGGGTACTACGGCTAGCGAACGGTTACCCGAAGTGATATCAGCCGCACCGGATAGATAAACGGTATTAGCTCCCGAATTTTGCCCGAAGAGGTCGTTACCTCCTATCGTATTCGCGATTACGGTAGCTACTTGGGTAACCGTTATAGCGCTCATACCGTTAGCACGTCACGAAGGTAAACGGCACCGATAAGCGCCCCGCTGGTAATAGTGAGGTAGAGCCCGTAACGAAAGTACAGGCCGCCATCTGGAGTGATAACGGTAGCTCCTAGACCCGCGGCGTATCCTCCTACCGCAATAATAGGCGCGTTAGCGTCTGCGCCGTCTCGAAGTGTAAAACTGACTACTGCGGCGTTAGTTGATTCCATGATACTAAAACCGGCTAGGTAACCTTCTCCAGTACGTACGACGCCGTTAATACTTTTCAGGGTATATGGTTTCGCAATAGGTCGGTGAGTTTCGCCGCCGCGAATATAAAATTTGGCCGGGCTATCGGCCATATGGTCTTCTTGTACCGGGTAGCTAGTTAGCTCTTCTTGGGTTGCATAGGTAATCGGGCTGGACGTTTGCGGTTCGTTAGCCATCGTGGAGTTACCCACGAAAACTGGTAAACTCCCTTGTGTTGTCGGGTACTGTGAACTGTCAATATGATCAGGCATTTTTTATTCCTTATCTTTAAACTGCGGCAACTGCGGCGGCTTCTACAAGAGGCTTGACTTTACTAACCGTATTTTTCGCGGCTTCTACCGTAGCTTTAGCTACGTCCGATTCGGCAACGATAGCTACGAGGGCTATAACGATTAAAACTACTCCGATAGACGCTAGCCCTATCCGTATCCACGTTTTAGGATCGCTGAGAAATACGCTCATTTTCCCGAGTGCTATAGGTACGTCGAGTAGTCCCGCGGTGTTCGCCGTGGTCGGGCTGGAGCTTGTATCGCCCCACGCTAACGCGGGGTTTACGGGAGCGCCGTTGACAAGGTGCTCAGTGTGTAGGTGAGCTCCGCTACTATTTCCTGAACCGAGTACCCCGGGGGTACCGCCGGAGAGGGCGATAGCGTCACCCTGTTTTACGACCGTGTTGTTAGGCGCGATAAATTTGGATAGGTGCGCGTATTTTGTTTGGTCGCCGTTATCGTGATTGATTACGATTAGGTTTCCGTATCCGCCGCTCATCCCCTCGTAACTAATTTTACCGTCTGCGCTTGCTAATACGGTCGTTCCCGCGGGTACGCTTATATCCGCTCCTTGGTGGTAGCGGGGGCTATGGCCTGCGCCGCGGTCGTTACCGAATTCGCCCCCGCTTGCTATCGGCCCGTTAGCGGGCTTGATAAACCCGGTTGTCATTTAATGGACTTTGTGAGTCCGTTAAGAAGCATCCCGAGCATGGGGTTAGCTTTGGCTTTAATAACATCTTCGTGTTTAATCGAGTCTACGAGAGCGCTAATTTTACCGATAACTCGAAAAATTTCGTCTACTTTAGTTGAGCATGTTACGCAACAATCGTTAGCATGCCCGTTAAATTCGCTATCAATCATGTTTAGTTCCCTTATCGTGAAGCGGCGGCGAGAATACTATGCCGCCATAGTGAGAGAATCCCAAAGGTGGCGAGCATAAGTAAAAGAATTGTGTAATCTCTAGTGATATAGACAAACGTACCACCGATAACAACAGCCATAGTGCCGACTGTTAAATCAGCGTCTAGTAGCCGCTGGCGAAATTGAATATCCCCCGGCTCCGCTGCCCGTACCTCTTGAAGCGTGGGAGCGTTATTTTCGTAAGCCGTCCAAATACCAAACGCGGCGGTAGCGATAACAAAAGTTGTTATCTTAGGGTCTAGTTCAATCATTATTAATTAGCTCTTTAATGGCTTCGGCAACCGTTGAAATAAACGGTATCGCTAGTTGCTGCCCGCTATAAATTTCGTTCGGGTTCGTAATATAGTGTCGGTTACTCTGAAAAATTGCCATAGCATACTTTTCGTCACCGTAAAACATTTTTGAAATTGAAGATAAGGTTTCACCACGCTTAACGCGGTAGTAACAAATTGCCATAGCTAACGCTCCTAAGCGGGGATAGTGAGGACTTGACCGGGATAAATCAAGTTCGGGTTAGATATTTGGTCGGTATTTGCGGCGTAAATTTTCTGCCAATTTTGCACGCCGTAAAAACGGCTCGCAATACTGGAGAGGTTGTCACCACGCTGAACGGTATAGCTGTGCCCGGCTACCGGGGGCGCTGGAGCGCTAGGAGCTACGGGAGCTACTGGCACCGGGGGAAGCGTGGGAGCGGGTGCGGCGGGCGCGGCGGGCGCTACTGTGATCGGGATTACGCCCTCGGGAGGTGTGCCGTAGTGGGCGAGGGCGAGCGCAATGATCGCCCCCTGTACCGCGCTCAATTGCGCCCCGTTAAGGTAATTGCTAATAGCGTTTGATACGTCGATAGCGCTATACTGTCCGGTTGCAATAAGAGAATCTGCGGTAACCCGGGCCCATTGTGCATTTGTCGCTATCGGTGGGGTACCGTTATTAACTGGGGTTACGGTAGACGCGCCTTGAGTTACCGGAGCGGCGCTGGTAAAGCCGTCTACGGTGGGAGCGGCGGTTACCGGTACCCCGAGCCCTGAGCGTTTACGGTAGAGGTATACGCCCCATACTCCACCGACAACGATAACGGCGTAGCTCCAGCCCGGGAGCGGGCCTATTTTGGTTGTTAGAGCCGTTTCGACGGTTTCTAAGACGTCACTCATTAGATGCTCGCAATGAGTGCGGTAGCGCTAGCAATTTCGGATAGCTGGATAGCGAGACTGGCCTGTTGATTAGCGGCAAGAATTTGTGAGTAATCGCCGCCCCCGGTTACCGGGCCCGAATAATTCGGGTTCGGTGTGTTGAGGTCGGCTTGAATACCAGTCATATTCGAGTTACGGCCAGAGACCGGGCCAACTGTTTGAATGATTCGATCTGTACCGACTACGCCTCCACTTTCCCGCGGGCGTATAAGGTCTTGATATAGGTTATTTGTTCCAAGCGGCTGAATACCGGGCGCGTTCATAAACCCTAGTTTGTATTGCCCTACTTGGCTCGGGTTCCAGTCTTGAGAGACTGAATCTTGAAATGAGCGGTAGGCGCTAGGGCCTGCGCTTACGCCGGTAAATTCGGGATAACTCGGAGTATTCATTTCTACAATACGCGGGGTATCAAAGCTATCTTCGGGATAACCTAATTCCTTTGAATAGCCTAGCGCCGTTGTAAATGGGTTAAACATAGTAACTTATTTATCCATACCGAGAGCGGCGCGGATAACTCCCGAGAGCGAGCTACCACCTTCTTTAATGATATTAGCGGTACCGCGCCCCGGCAGTACCAACGTAGTTACCGTAGCGAGTACGATAATAGACCCGAGAAAAGTAACGAATTTATCGCCCATTATATTAACCGTCCTTAGTTTGAGCGCTTAAGAGCGCTATCAATAGTGCCAAAAATAGCCATACCGTTTACGAGTAGGCTAGTAATTATCAGTAATACGCAAAGCTTGGAGCCGATACCTTCGCTAGCGGCTCCAATTGCAAACAGGAATAGCCCGAGGAGAAAACCTGCGATAACAGGGTGAGCGACTACTTTACCCCCGTTATGAATATGGCGTAGTTCAGTAGAACCGACCGCGACAATAGCGGTAGTAAACGCTAGTGAGTTATAACTCATGCTTAAGCCTCACTAACAATAATATGCGTTTTAGGGCTGGTAGTATACCCGTTTGTAAAGTCGCTATAATACGCGGGAATAGCGGCGGTAGAAGCCGGGGGGATATTCGCATATCCCCCCGACTTTGTAACGCTCGTAGCTAAGCCGGGGGCACCCATAAGAGATTTTAGGACAGTCGGCACCGTCTGATTTTTATAAGCGGCGTAAATCAGTAGGAGACCCGTACCGCCTAATATCCAAAGAAGCAACCCGTTTTTAGCCATAGCGTTTAGCTCCTAATTACATTCGGATAGTACGGAAAACCGTACCGCCAAGAATCCAAAGTAGGGCTAGAGCGCCTACAATAATTACCCATGTATGGCCGACCGTTACCGGGGCGGTAGCGTCTGCCGGTTTACCGCCCCCGGGCAGCGTGATACCTAAAGCGGCTGAACCAGAATCCCCCGTACTCGGGGTAAGCGGGTTAGGCATTAGATAAAGTTAGGCGCGTAAAGGGCCTGCGGCGAAGCGGGGCGGATAACGTTTTCAACTACGAGAAGCGAATAAGCGCCCGCGCCCCATGAAACGGCTTCGTAGTTGAACGCGGTACCCGAACCGGTAACGAGGAAAAGGTTGCGGTCGCTCGCGCCATCGACGTTACCGTCTCCGGAAGCGCCATCGTTCATAAAGTCAGTAAGGATGAATACGCCGTTGTCCAGCGTATTCTGAGTTACGGTCGCGGAAGTTCCCGCGTCGTAGTCATATTCCTGTGCCATCTGTGAACGCCACTGTGCTTTAGTCTTGTAGTACCACGGGTCATTATTAACGTACACGTTAGAGACCGCGGGCATATCAGTTTCAGTTCGGAGTCCAGCGCTATTCCGAAGAATAAGCATGACACAGCGGATAGTATTACCCACGTTAAGAAGCTGGATATTCTGCTGTGAGCTCGCAACGATAGCGGGAGTCTGCGTCTGAATAAGCGACACGCTGCCGTTACCAATAGGCGCGGTAGCCTGCGGATCGCCGTTAGCATTAGAGTCTGCCGGGGCACTCCAGTATTCCATTACGGCAGTAATAGTGACAACGGGCGCGGTAGTCGGTGCGGTCGTATAGAGGCCCGAGGTTGAGTTAAGCGACAACTGGAGCAAAAAGCTCTGGTTAGCGGCCATATTCTGCAAAGCTCCGAAAGCGTCGCGGGCGTCCATTTCTACCGGGACGTTGACGTTAAACGCGAAGCTACCACCGGTAGCCGAAGCTCCCGTGGTAATGGAATAGTTCGGATCTCCCGCGGGGTCATATCGCCCGCTGGAGAGGGCGAAATACTTATTGATCATGGCGAGGGTAAAGCCGTCAATAGTGGAAATAAGGGTATCGCCGTTAGCGCTCAAAAGGCTAATCTGCTGGAGCACGTTAAACGGGCCATCGTTGTTAAAAGCGACGGCGGCGGCGTTAGCGGAAGTGGTACCGGTAATAGTAAGGCGGATACGGCGAAGATAGCCTGCGGCGGGAAGTTGGATCGGTGCGAGCGGCTGGACGCCGGTGGTAAGGGTTACGGGCCCGAACTGTCCGGCGAGCCGCGACTTTTTACGGCTTGCACGGACAAACGGGATAACCGGTACGGCTACGGTACGGCCCGCGGGAGCGGGGGTTACAGCTTTAGAAGCAATGGTAGGCGCTGGAGACATTTTTAGTATTCGTTTCTGTTAGAGGGTTTTAGCTAAGGCCGAAAAGGTTGGCATAAGAAGCGGCGAGCGGCGATCGGTCACTGAATTTCATAGCTAGCAGGTTTAGGCAACCAAGAATAGCAATGACATAGAGCGCAACGATCACCCCGCTAATACCCGAAATGTGAAGATGCACTATATCATTCCTTTACTTTAGTTCTTACAATATGAGATTCAGTACCGCGCGTTTTTATGTATAAAAATTCAAACGGGCCTAACGTCTTAGCTACGTCCCGTACTAACTTAGCGTCGATACCGCCCACGTCCGCTAGTTTTATTTGGTCGTTCCTATCCGTAGTTTTTGCGATAAAAACATGAGTTGAGCTAGATAAAGCAGATGGGGTTAACCAAGCCGGTCGCTGCGCCCCGCAAATCACGGTCGCTTTGATACTACGCAATTGTTCTAGACTAAACGTTAACTCTTTATCTAGTTTTAGATACTGAGCGAAGTATTTAGCTTCGTCTACCCATACCGTCCACCGTTGCTGGCTGACAACTATATCTAAGGCTTCTCTAAAGGTATTTTGCTGCCGGTTAACAAACTCCGGTATCGTCTTTTTAAATTTAGGCCATAAAATATAGTTATGGTGCCACGGTACCATTTCGGACATTCGCTCAATACGCTTAAAACCGGTTTTGAGAATCTGATTATATAAATCATCTTCCACTTTGGTTCCAAACATTATATTTGCGGCCCGATACGGCATAAGCTGTTTGAAGAGGGTGGTTTTACCGCCCCCGGTAGGAGCCATAGCCGTTAAATGTTCACCTTGGTTCCATCGGAAAGTCTTCTTAAATTCCGGCCAGTCAACATATGGGATAGCCATTAGTTACGCCGTAACGGTACGGAAGCCGCGAATAGCGAGCCAAGCACCGAAAGCGATAAGCGCAATTGCGATAAGTTTCTGAATCATTATTCCCCCTCTCTATCAGTTGGCAAAGTAATAAGGAAAGACGGTAGAAGCGAATGGTTAGCCATAATCGGCAAAACCAAAGCCATTACCGCTAGAGAGATGGGCGCGTATTTACCGGGCGTAGCAATCCATTCTAGATATTTCCTTATCTGTCGATCTGTTTTCGCAAGCTCTACAAGCTCGTGAATAACAGCCGGGCCATTATCCGCAATGACTTCACCGTCAACCGCGTTAATGAGTTTAATTCCGTGACCTAAGCCGCGAATGTACGTCGTAAGAAGATTTTCAATTTCTACCGCGCGGGCCCAAGACTTACCGCTGGTAGCATTTTTTGCGCTTAGCGGCGTTACCTTATGTTCTTCACAGTATTTAGGGCTACGACCTCGCGGCGGTTTCGTGACGCTATTAACACAGCCATCCGCACCGCACCGAAGCGGCACAGTATCTCCAGCGGGAAAAATGATCGGTATGTCATCCCCATCTACGAGAAAACTTTTAAGCTCGCTCACTACTTCCACCCGCGATAAAATCCATGTTCACGATTCGGTTTCTCATCCGGGGCGCTGGGAGCTTCGGGAGCGCTCCTCTCCTCCTCCTCCTCCTCTTCCCCCTCTTCTTCCCGCTCAGCTTCGAGCGCGGGGGCGGCGAGGGCAAGATCGAGCGCGAGGGCGGCAGCCTCTTCGGCTCGGGTAATCCGCTCTTCGTGGGTCGCTTTTTCAGCGGTTTCATGGGCGCTCTTGTACGCCCGCAGTTCTTCTAGCTCAGCGCTATCGCTTGATTCCGGAAGCACAACGATAACCGGGGGCGCTACTACCGCTTCTACTTCGTTACCCGTATCTACCTCTACGGTTACAGTCTCTACGGTCATTGTGTTTTCCTCTTGTCTTATTTCTGCTTTTTCGTGTGCTAGGATAAAAAAAGAAAGACCCGCTCGACCACCGGTACCTTCCCTGACAAGGGGGAAGTGGTGGGAGCGGGTCTATCAGAAGTCAGCATAGCCTAGAATTGCCGCCTGTCACGCGCAATTAATTACTAGCTCTATGTTTGCCAAATCACTAATTAACGGACAAAGGGAAAAACTACTATGTCAGAATCAATTGCTCAGCTTATCTCTGAAGCTCAAGACGCGACCGCATTCTTCACGAAAGACTCCAAAGTGGGAGACGCGATTACGGGAACAATTACCGCCGTATCTCTCCGACAGGTACGCGATTATATCACCAATAAGCCGAACTACTGGGAAGACAATACGCCGCAACAGCAAATCGTCATCGTCGTAGATAGTGACGAATTGGCAACCGGTGAAGATGATGGCCTGCGAGCTGTGTATGTGAAATGGTGGGGCGTCTGGCGTAAAGCTTTCGCTAAAGCCATTACCGCTAGCGGAGCAACGGAGCCCGAAATCGGCGGTATCCTTACAGTCACTTTTGAATCCGAAGTACCGAACAAGGATACCAAAATGGACGCAATGAAAGTCTATTCATACGCGTACACTAACCCCGCTACTGGCGTTACCAGCTAATAACCTAACGTAATAAAATAGCCCCCTTACTTTCCGGTAAGGGGGCTATTCGGTTCTCTCGACTTTGCCAAATCATAAGAACGGAAACGTAGCGGTATGCCAACTAAAAGGCGGCTGTGGGCCGAACTATCACCGACATATCAAAAACGCCTACAAGCTAAGGGTATCACAGCGGAAACTCACGCTGCCGGGGTTTCTATCAGCAAAGCCCGCGGGCAACACTCCCACGGCGAGCACGGAGGAGCTCGGGCTAAAGCGCTAAAAAAGGGGATAACTGAGTTTGTCCCCAATTATAAAAAACTTGAGCGGGCTGAACAAGAGCGTATCGGTACGGCGTATCTAACAACGTGGACGCGCGGTAAAGGGGAAATTAAAAACCCGAAGCGGAAAAAAGGTCAGCGTATACGACGTGACCGGGACGAAAATCAAGTTATTCAAGAAATGATTTGGGAGCGGTATCTAAAAGAGCGAGAGCTAGGCTCATTAGACGCGGCGTATTATAAACAGTTTAGAAGTATGTATCAGTACGGTTTCACTTCTTAGGACAAGATAAGAGGGTAGTAGTAATGGTAGGTAAAGCGTTTTCGTTAGGGCCCACGCTCTACGGTTCAGTACATAAATTAAGGCGAAGCAAAGCCGGGGTAAAATATCTTAAACAGACTGGCCAATTCAAAGAATACATGGAACTGTTTAAGCCAGACGGTAAAGAATTTATTGCATGGGACGGTGAAGCATGGGACGACACAGACGGCGAACAACGGTATATGTTATTACAATGTTCTACAGGAGCCTATATCGAAGCGCCCGAACTCAACACAGCAAGATGTTTGGAACTACTACTTAGCGAAGCGGTAAAGAACCCGGGCGTAATCCACGTTATTTACGGGGGCGGCTATGACGCTACCCAAATCTTGAAAGACTTACCGCTAGCTTCTCGGGAAGCCATGAAAGACAATAAAGAAGTGTGGTACTTCACAGACGAAACCGAAAATTCAAAACGGAATAATTATAAGATAAATTATCTTCCGCATAAATGGTTGGAAATACGCGGGTACGACTGGGAAAGTAAAACCCGTGCGTACATAAAAATTTACGACGTCATGACCTTTTTCCAAATGTCTTTTATGAAAGCGCTAGACAGTAGAGGAATTAAAATACCTCAAATTATCCGCGACGGTAAAGCAGCCAGAGGCGGCTTCTTATATAGCGAGATAGCGGACGTTATGGAATACTGTCAAATGGAATTAGAACTACTGGTAACACTCTGCAATCAACTAAGAGCCGAATTCCAAGAAGCGGGAATTAAAGTACGGCAATACCACGGGCCCGGAGCAGTCGCTACCGCCCTATTCAAAGAACATGATATACGCCCGCATATGAGACCGCCCGAACTCGAAATAGAACAAGCGGCCCAAAGAGCCTACTTCGGCGGAAGATTTGAACAATTCAAAGCAGGCCACCACGCCGGGGAAGTATATCTCTACGACATAAATTCAGCCTACCCCTACCATATTTCCGAACTCCCGAGCTTAGACGGCGCGGAATGGGAATACAGCGAAACCTTTGCAGAGGGTGAGATAGGGGTATGGAATTGTAGTTACCAAGACTACGACAAAGACTTCTACAAACCTCACCCGCTCCCGTGGCGCGGCGAAAAAGGGGAGGTAGGATTTCCAGCGAACAACGTAGACGTATGGCTCTGGCACCCCGAAGCAAAATACGCTACCACCGTAAACTACGGATACATTCTCAGAATTAAAAACGAGACTAAGCCGTTCGCATTCGTAAAAGAAATGTTTGAAAAAAGGCGAATCTGGAAAAGAGAAGGGAAAGGCGGCGAACGGGCCCTAAAACTCGGAATGAATAGCCTGTATGGAAAAATGTGTCAAAGAATCGGCGGAAACCCCGACAGGTACGAGGGACGTCCCGCATGGCACCAAATCGAATGGGCTGGAATAGTAACAAGCTCAACCCGAGCCCAACTCTGGGAAGCAATACAACTAAACCCGACAAAAATAATATCCGTAGAAACTGACTCGATATGCTCCAGCGTGCCACTCGATTTAGATATCGGGCCCGGACTCGGACAATGGGAAGAAACAAAATACGACTGGATAACATACATTCAATCAGGGATCTACTTTACCTCCACCGAAGCTACCGGAATGAAAAGTAAAACCCGCGGAATCGACGTAACCCAACTCGACCACGACGAAATGCTAGAATTCCTAGCTAGCGATCAAACTGAACCGCTACAAGTAAACAGCCGCCAATTTATCGGAATCGGCAACCCAAGAACCTACCTTTACGGACAATGGCAAGACTCAACAAAAGATGTAAAAGTAGCCGGGGATAAAAGGCGACATATCAAAGAAATGTGTCACGCCTGTAAACGAGGAGACTCTATGGCAAAGAAAACCCATAACCTCGCCGCCGCCATGCACTACGGCCTAACCCCTAGCGCAAAGCACCCGCTACCATGGCTAGACGGTATAACGGAAGCTGAGCCCGAATTTCAATACGCTGGAGACGCTATCGAAGAATTCGACAAAGCAAGAAAAACCGGGCAAACATTAGCCCAAATGATAGCAAGCGTAAAATAGAAACAAAAAAAGAAAACCCCATACCGTAAGGTATGGGGTTTTCTGTATCTAACGGGGGTTAGATTACTTCGAGTCTACCGCTCCCGGCTTAATGCTAAAACCGACAAACGGAGTAGCCGCGGTCTCACGATTCCACACCTTAATCTTGATACCCAAAGCAGTTGCCGCTTTATGAAGCTCCGAAACGATCTTAGAAGCCTTAGTACCCTCGGGAATGGCGATACCGTAAGTTTCGCTAGTACCGATAGCGGCTTTAACCTCCTCGTAAAATTCGGAGACCTTAGCAACCCGAACACGGGTACCGATAAGGGCCAACTGGGAATCGTCCAGCTTGAACGTAGCGAGCTTAGGGGCCGCGGGAGCAGTCTCTACAACCTCCGAAGCGGAAGCGGAAGCAGAAGCCGGGGCGGAAGCGGGGGAGGTCTTAGAAGTTGTTGCAGACATTTCGATTAATCCTTGTCAGTTTGGCAATAGTAGGGAGTTGTTCGGTACTTAGAGAGCGTATCACGGAACGGTAGAACCTAGTACAATAAAAATATGCCAAATCAAGATGAACCGATAACGTATGAAATTTTCAAATTTATTACGAAAGAAGAGGTAGCTCGCACCTACGGCGATATCAGCACAGCGGAAAAAGCCTGTATTTACTTATACCAAAGAAGCGGTAAACGAAGCTCATATTACTACCGTAAAGCCGGTAGCCATGTATAAAGTAACGCTAGATAACGAACTCGGATATATGGAAATTATAGGACTTTACGGGACTATAGACGAAGCCGTTAAAGTTTGGAATGAGCTATACGAAGAATACGGCGAAGTATTTTTAATAACGGTTCGTAACCCCCGCGGCGAACTAGTATGAACGAGTTGATAGAGATAGTAATAGGCGTTTACGGCTGTGTAATAGCCGGTTTATTAGTTACGGATTTAATAGTGAGGAATAAAAGAAGAAGAAAATGGGAAGAAGTCGGGAAACGGCTAGACATGCTGAAATAGTATGGTAAAGTAAGGGTACCGAGTACGACACGCCAGCTAAGGGGTAGAAAATGACAAAGGATAATAAAGGGTATTGCGGAACAACAGATTTTAAATACGGTGAAGTAGTTTACATCTATAACGCCGAAACAAATACCTCGGATTTGGAAAATCCGTATATCATTCTAGATTACGCTGTATTAAACGGAAGTAGCGTATTTTTTATTCAGTCAGTAAACGAAGCCGATATTTATCTACCAATTCTACGAAATAGAATTAAGAAAAATGTTAACTACGATAACTTCGAAATTTAAATAATGAGTGAAAAATTGTTCTTTGTCAAAGCCCAAAACAAAGATAGTAACGATAAACCGAATTTAGTAGCGTTATTTGTCAGTAAAGTTATGGCTGAATTATACGTCAGAGATATGAATAATAAAAATGTTAAATTCGTTTTTAGCGTAGAAAAATATAACGAAGAAGATTATCAAATCTAATAACCGTAAAGTTATAAACCGAGCTTAGAAGTTGGAATAGCGAAGAATCTGCTTATAACTTCGGAGAAAAGTATTTAAACGGAAGTTATAACGTTAGATACGCTCTTGGATTTGAGCTAAACGAA
>JAYVXZ010000087.1:0-14712 GCA_043784715.1 Candidatus Adlerbacteria bacterium | reverse complement strand
CCCGAAATTTTGCTGGCAGACGAGCCAGTCGGTAACCTTGATAGTATTTCGGCCGAGCACGTGATGGATTCGTTTAAAGATATTAACGAGAAGGACCGCAAAACCGTTATCCTTGTGACGCACGACGCAAAGTACTTGCCGTACGCACACCGCGTGTTTTACATGCGCGACGGTGCGCTTCGCCGTATTGTGGTGAACCCGGAGAAGGAACAAGTGAAGCGAGTAAAACCGGGCGAAACTATTGTCACTGAAATCGAGCAGCTCGCACGCTTGTACCCATACGCCGAACCGATTGATCTGAAAGTGAAAAGCGTAGTCAATTTTGCCACGCAAACGATGACCTTTTCCCAGTTAGAGCTTTTAGAAAAAGCAGTTCTTGCCGTACTGAAGAGAACCATGGACGACAACATGTTTTACGCTTTCCTTTCCACGAGTATCTCAAAAGGCGGCGTCGGTTTAAACCCTGATTTAAGTAAAGAAATCACTAAAAAAGTTTTTTCACTCGTTCGGTACTCGCGAGATGTTGAGCGCTATCGCGAGGCACTGCACGAAGATAACGTTTTTATGCAGCAACGTAAACTCATTGATAATCTTTTGGAGTACTTGTCGCTTGAAGTGGGAGTGCAGTCAAGCGAAGCACAGCTAAACGTGCTTCGAATTGCAGTATCAGAAAGAGTAGGGGGTATCATTAACGGCCACGATTTTGAAGAGCGACTGACGCTCCCGCTGGATATGGGCGGGGCAGCGTACGCGGGAAATGACGCGTCACGTATCATGCGACAGCTAGAAAAACTCATTGCACAAGGAGGTTACGTCATACGCCCGAACGAACTCTTGGGAGCCCACACCTAAACACACATGAGAATCCAAGACATCACCATGCTTTCAACACGTATGTTTAAGACGAACCCATCTCGAACATGGCTGACTATTTTAGGCATGGGCGTGGGAACGGGCGCCGTTGTTGCACTGGTGGGGTTAGGGTTCGGTCTCCAAGGAATCATCCTCGAAAAGATCGTACTTGGCGATTCGTTGTTGTCTCTGAATGTCACCAACCCGCCGTCGCATGTAGTAACGCTTGACCAATCGACTGTAGACGAATTTGCAGCCAACCCGTTTGTAAAAGATATTTCGCCTATGGTAAATTTTGCCGCGTCAATTACTTACAATGGACTCACTGGTAACGCAAACGTACAGGGGATGAATGCATCATACTTTTTGTATACCGGCACCAAGGCCGCCGCAGGTGTGCTCTTTAGCGACAAGACTGCTCAAGAAGATAGCAACAGTGTGATAATTACCACTGCAATGCTCAAGCTTTTCGGTGTGGCTAGTGCAGATGACGCTATAGGTAAGACACTTACGCTGCGAGCCTTTGTGCCGCAAGAGGGAAGTGCTCAGACTACCGAAATTCCCGTCGAGAAGGAGTACCACATCAAAGGGGTGAGTACCGACGACGGGACGCTCGCCGCTATAATGACGCTGGACGAATTTAAATCACACTTCAAAATCCAGTTGTATGAAAGAGCGCAGGTTCGCGTGGTAGATACAAAAGCCCTTGCGCCGATGCAAGAAATTATCATTGGGAAAGGGTTTTCAGTGACGGCGCTCTCCAAAACAGTGGAGCAGGCAAATAAGATCTTCCAAGGTATCCAAGCGGTTTTGGCCGTGTTCGGCGGCATCGCACTAACTGTGTCGGCTATCGGTATGTTCAACACCATGACCGTAACCCTTTTGGAGAGAACCGCCGAAATCGGCGTTATGCGTACCATCGGCGCATCGTCGCGAGACATCGTCATCCTCTTCGTTGCTGAAGCCGTCATAGTGGGGCTTCTTGGGGGTGTAGTGGGTATCCTTATTGGGGGTGGATTGGGCCTTATTTTTAACGGCATTTTGACCGTTGCCGCAAGCAAGTTCGGAGGTGACTCGGTCGCTTTGTTTCGATACCCCTTGCCGTTCCTTACCTTTATCATCATTTTCTCAGGTGTCGTGGGCTTTATCACCGGACTTTTCCCTGCCCGCCGCGCGGCAAAAATCAACCCTCTGGACGCTATCCGCTACAAGTAAAAAAGCTTTATTTTTTAAGCTACTTATCCACACAAATGGAAGGGATCTTTTGGGGTAAAGAGCTCACAGTGTTACCATTAAACGATGGATAGTAAGCAGAGTTTCGGCAGTCGTGCCGAGCGTCGCAATTTTCGTATAAAACATCCATTTTTGCATCCCAAAACTTTGTCAGGAAAGGTAACACTTTTCGCTGCTCTGGGTGGTGCACTGCTCGGTCTTTTTATATTCTTTGGCTTCTTTTTGAATGTGAATGTTTCGAAAGTGAGTGCAGACAATGTGACCACGTCTGTGACGGTGCTTAACACTCCGCCGCAATGGACCGTTGACGCGCAAGAAACCATAGAGTCGTCCACTTCGACACCGACCAATGCCGGCAATGTAATAACCTGGACTACTACCGGAACCGACTCCGGTAACGACAACTACTGGCTTATTATTTGTAAAAACAATGTGGTGCCGACTCCGAACACGAGCGCTGCTCCAACATGTAGCGGCGGCGCAGCAAACCAATGGGCAGTATCCGCGGTGACCACGAGCGCATCGAGCACTACGGCTGCAACAACTACTAAGGAAACCTTTCCATTCAATAACGAAAAGAATGACTGGTATGGATTCATTTGCGACGGTAACGTGACGCTCCCTCTGTGCAACCCACTCATGAAGCAAGGGGTGAGTACCGGCGGACCATCGCCATTCTTTATCAATCACCCGCCGGCATTTACCGCTATTATCAACACCTCTCCGCAAAACCCGGGTAGCACTCTTACTTGGACCGCCACCGGCGCAGATCCCGACGTTATCCGAGGCGGCGACTCGATAAAATTGTATGTTTGCAAAGCTGCTGACTTTACGGGTACGGCTTGCGGGGCGGGAGGCACCTGGGCTACGTCCACTATCGCCAGTACCTCCGCTCTGGCATCCTATTCAATACCTATCCCTGCTCAAGATAAAATTTATGGTGCATTCGTATATGTTACCGACCAATTAAACGCCAACGCGACTTCTACGCTTCAAGCAAGCAGCGTGCCTTATATTGTAAACACTGTTGCGCCAACCATCAGCGCTTCATCTATAACCCTTGTGGACCGAACAGGTACAACAAGCCCAACCCTGGGGCTCATAACACCGCATGCAACATCAGGCCCGTACCAGGTGACAATGCAGGTTACCGACAACAACAGTTGTGTTAATGCAGTAGGCGGTAACGAAATAGCAACGATTTTGCCAAACGTATACCGCTCGGGCATTGGAACAACCTCGTGCCCAAGCGGTGGATACAACTCAAATAATTGTTATCCGTCATCTTCACCTTTAACAAACTTTGTTTGTACCCAAGACGCAGGTTCGTGTACTGGCGCAACAAGCCCCAACGCAACTTTTACGTGTACATTTTCTCTTTGGTATAACGCTGATCCGACTGACGCCGTTTCTCAGTTTCCATCGCAAAATTGGGGGGCTTCCGCCACTGCTAGCAGCTATAACTTTGCAACAAGCACGCTTGCTGAGTCAACCGTCGGTGGCAAAAAGTTAGTGAGCTTCCTTGCTTTTTCGGTGAGTCAGTCCTCTATAGCCTTCGGCGGCTTACAGCCAGGTCAGCAGAATGACCCTCTTTCAACTACTACAGTTATAAATGCATTTGGTAATGTTGGAATTGATGAAAATCTCTATGGAGATACTATGTGTACCACATGGACAAGTGCCGACTCCTGCGACGCGGGTGGTGCTAACGCTGGAACCAAAATTCCTGTCACTAACCAAAAAGCCGCAACTTCTTCTGTAGCGTATGCATCGCCTCTTGCATTTACCTTGTCAGGTTCCACGACGCCAGTGTTGGTCGGTATTCATGTGTCTAAAACAACGGTCACTAGTACTCCTCAAGCAAAAAGCACTTTCTGGGCAATTAAGATCCCTGCCACGATAACACTTTCAGGTAATTACAGTGGCCAAGATACTATTATTGCCGTTACCAGCGCTTCGTCGAATTGGTAACATGAAAGCCCTTGCTTCGGTCTTCTGGCGACTCAGACACACTCGTCATTTTTTACAATTACTCGCAGTATTTTTCCTGGCTGTACTCAGTATGTCTTCTGGCGTGCACTTTGCCTCAGCCGGTTTTGGTATCACCCCGCCATATGTTCGAAGCGACCGCTTAACGCGCGGCACGCTGTATCATCAGCAAATTAATTTGGTGCGCTCCGACCCCGAGGAGGATATGAAAGTAAATCTGACGCTCAATATCCCGGGAGCCCAGCCGTGGTTTTCGGTCGATAAAGGGACAGAATTCATCGTACCTAAAGGTGTCTCACAGATGCCTATTGTCGTTACTGTCGAAGTACCAAGTAATGCCGACTATAACGAGTACAAAGGTACTATTCGTATCCGTACGAGCGCAGCGAACGTTAAACTTGGTGGTGGCGTTACTATAGCTCTTGGTGCTCAGGTAGATGTAACTATCAAAGTCGTTGATAAGATTTTTGATTTTGAAGTGCGCCAAATCAGAGTCGCGAACCTCGAAGAGGGGATTCATAAATGGGGTCTCTTTTTCCCGGGCAAGATTCGGTTCTTCATGATCATCGAGAACACGGGTAATACCGTCTTCGGGCCTACTAAAGTGCATTTCGATATCTACGATAGTAACGGCGAAACTCTTTTAGAGTCGGTAGACAACACCAATAAAATTGAGCAGATACAACCCTTCGCCCTTAAAGAAGTGATAGCAGAGCTCCCGACTCATTTGCCCGCAGGTTCGTACGTGGCAAAATATTCGATTTACAAAAATGCCGATATAGCGCAGCAAGGCCAAATAAACCTGAGTATTCAAACCTTAGGCAGCGTCCCGGGATATGAAGGGTACGGTTTCGATGGGCTCTCGCTTGCGGACAAACTTAAAGTTATAGGGGTAGTGGGTGCCCCAATTGTACTCACCGCTATCCTTGCTACCGCATTTACTCTGCGCCGTAGACGAAGAAAGAAAAAAACGAATGGGTACTCCTCGAAATGATCGTGACAAAGGGGTCGTAGAGCGTTACCTGCCCTTAGCTCTTGGGTTAGTTCTTGTGAGTTTGGGTGTTGTGATGGTTGTAAAGTTTTCCTCGCCTGCAGTCGCTGATACATTGCAAACGAGCATCAAAATTTCAATTTGTGGCAATGGTATTGTCGACCAAGGTGAAGTATGCGATGCGGGCGTTGGAAACAATACCGGCGGGTATGGCTCGACGACCGCAGAAAAAAAATGTACTCCGGATTGCCAAGCGGCAGGTCCATATTGCGGAGACGGTATACTGCAAGTGCGCTTTGGCGAAGAGTGCGACGAAGGGGCTGCTAATAGTCCGACCGGTTTGTGCAGCCCGACGTGCAAGTCGCTTCCGGCGGTGCCACCGTCTACGCCGCCTCGCGTGCTGGGGAGCATACCCGCAGTGCCCAACCTCCCACCGGGCGTTATACCTGCTATCACAAAAACGCAGGTGGTTTTGCGCGGCAAGGCATACCCAAACCAAGACGTGAATATCCTTTTGGACGGACTGCCTTCGGCAATCGTTCGTGCTGACTCTAACGCTGACTTTCTCTTTAGCTCCGACTCAGCGGTACCTGGCACTGCAACGTTCAGTTTTTGGGCAAAAGACTCCGAAGGAGTCTCTTCTCTTACTACTTCGGTTGTCTTCGACGTCGTCCAGTCTGCGGTCACCAGCGTCAACAACATTTTCTTGCCTCCAACCATTAGTGTCAGTGACCGCCAAATTGCGCCGGGCAAATTACTTACACTGTTCGGTCAGTCTGTACCGACCGCTAAGGTGATAACAAATCTGGATAAGGATACTTCCAATGCGCTTGCAGCTACCGCCGAAGGAAGCGGTAAATGGACGCTCCAGCTAGATACGAAGTCTATTTCGCAGGGCTTCCACAGTGCGAAAGCATCATTTAACCTATCGTCCAGCAGTAACAGCGGTTTCGGTAAATCGGTAAACTTTTTTGTCGGCTCGCAACTGCCCTCCGGCGGAGTTTCGCCGGACCTCAATGGGGATGGAAAAGTGAACCTCGTCGACTTTTCGATATTCCTTTTGAGTTGGAATACGCACGACATTCGAAGTGACTTTAACCAGGATGGTATCGTCAACTTAGCAGACTTCAGTATCATGCTCTTTGCGTGGACGGGGTAAAAGGTTATAAGTAAAAAAACAGCTATACTATGACTATGAAAGTTTCAGTTCGCACGCTACTTATATCGCTCAGTTTTTTTGCGTTAAGCCCGCTTACTGCGTCGGCTGCCTCAATATATCTCGACCCGCCCTCCGGCGCCCACGGCGCAGGCGATACCTTTATTGAAACAATTCGTATCAATAACGACGGCGATTGTGTTAACGCGGCAAACATAGCGCTTTCGTACCCAAAAGAATCGCTTCGGGCTGTCGATTTTAGCCGCGGTGACTCCATTTTTAGCCTTTGGGCAGTAGAACCTAAAATAGACACCGAGGTGGGGACTGTCGTGTTTGCGGGCGGCATACCCGGCGGGTATTGTGGACGAATTGCCGGCGATGCAGGGCAAAGTAACGTGCTTGGTAAAGTTATTTTTACCGTTGTACGCGCCGGCGCAAAAGTAGCAGCCATACACTTAACGCTGGATACCGCGGTGTACTTAAACGATGGTGCGGGGACGCTGGCAAAGCTCACTTTGAAAGATGCGAGTGTGCGGATAGACGCAAGCTCCACGGTGTCAAAAAACCCATGGCTTACTGCAGTTTCTGAAGACACCACGCCACCGCAGCCCTTCCAAATAGAAGTCGAGTCGACTGAGGGCGTATTTAACGGACGCTACTACATTGTATTTTCGACGACAGACAAAGAAAGTGGCATGGACCACTTCGAAATTTTTGAGCATGGCGGCTGGAAACGTATCACCACACCCTACGAACTCAAAAATCAGTCACTTCTAGGTGTTGGCGACATACAAGTGCGCGCCATAGATAAGGCGGGCAATATTCGCCTCGGCGAGTTCTCTTCGTCAAAAACGCCGAAGCGACACTATAGCTTGGCAGATTTCCTTCCATTTATGATACTTCTGCTTGCGGTAGTGCTCGTCGGTTTAAAAATATACTTTGACCACAAACGAGCCCGTAGTACTCCTGACGCGTAGCATATGAACAAAATATATTTCCCGGTACTCTTGGTTGTTGGTCTATTACTGTGTAATTCTGCAAGCGCTGCGGGCGTGGGTGGGGAGCTGTATGCTACACCCGAAAGCAGTATACAAATTGTCGCAGAGCCCTTTGTTGTTTCGGTATTTGCAAACACAAACGGAGATGTCGTTAACGCAATTGAAGGAGAGCTAGCATATAATCCATTGTACTTTTCAGTTGATGCTATTTCAATTGAACACTCGATTTTGACCACTTGGGCAACGACGCCCTCCTACGACGGAGGCAAAGGCATTATAAAATTTTCAGGTTGGGTAGACCACACCTACAGTGGCCAAAGCGGACTTTTGATGACGGTCAGGCTTCGTCCGCTTCGCGTTGGACAAAGTAGTCTCGACTTTACCACCGGGGCCATGCTCTCGACCATTTCGCACGGCGGTAACATCATCACGAGTATGCACTCAAGCGTCTTTCGCATCGAACCCCAGCAAACGCAAGCGCCTGTGCCGCCGCTCCCTAAGGTTATTCCCGTAGTTGCGCCGGTTGCGAGCAGCTCAGAAATGGCAGCCGTCGCTACCACTGTGCCGACTCCAAGCCCTGCGCCGCAGACTCCTCCCGAGTACACAAACGCGGCGTCAGTTGCGCTTTCGGGTTTTGAGCTTGCGCCGCTGCTTGTACCATTCTTGATAATTTTGACGATTATCGCTTTTTGTATAGCCTATGTGCTCCACAAAATGGTACGTTAATTACATTTTAGAGAGCAAAATTGAAAGGTCATCAAGCCCAACGGATCCGTTCATATTTAAGTCGTACCGCGGGTTATACGGCCTGAGCATCTCAAAGGTTAATATCGACAGGTCTATGAGATTAATTTTTCCATCCCCATTCAAATCAGGGTTGGGCGGTACTGCGCCCGGGCCTGGTGGGCTTGCTGCGGGCGCGCCACCGGAGGCTGCTACCGAGGGCTTTGCTTCGTTAATGGTGTAGGTGATAGGGCGCATCTTGGTTTCGAGCGCTTTCCCCGAGTCGCTGTATGGGTATACTTGCACATTTTTAAATAATAACTGGGCTTGGCCTGGAGTCTTCGCTTTGACGGTTAGTGTGAGCACCGTGCCGGTGCCCATGATGCCACCCTGTTTCGTGGTGCCTCCGCTAAATCGAATTTCGCCGGTGTCCTCGGCAATAGTAGTGTCTTCTGTCCATAAATCAAAAAAAGATTTTTCTTTACTGATACTTACAATTTCCAGCGCTCCTTTTGGAAACGCGATGGTAGCGCCCAGCGCGTTTATAGGTACTTTTGTGTTTATGTTAACGTCGATGCTCACCGTATCTCCAAGCGAAAGATTCTCGTCTCCATAGGGCATAAAAAAGACGGTCGTCGTAGCACTTCCAAACGAGGAAATGCTTGAGGCAAGAAGGTCAAAGAATGCACCGGTATTTATCACAAACGGCGCAACAACAAGGAGGAAAACGAGCATACCGCCGATACTGTAGCCAATGACACGAGTACGATTGGGAGTACGGGGCTTCTTTTGCATACTGGGCCTATTGTACCATCAGGATTTTGCAGCAATAGGCGGTGCCAGGGGCAGTAGGGCATTAATATTTGTGATGGTCGTGGTCGACAGGTAGGGAACGTTTGCAAACACCAGGTAGCGAACAGCAAAGTTTTTGGGGTCAATCCACACGTCAACCGTGCCAGTGTGGCCCACACGCAAGACAAGCGAGTTTAGGGGGCCATCGCTTACTGCAAAAGCCTTTTGGGAAAGCCTGAAGGTGTAGCGCAGCAATGACTCAGCGCCCCACTGCACTGCCCCAAAACTAGCAACAGGTACGAGGTATGCGCCGTTTTTGCCAAGGACTTCGATATTGTCTTGTAAGGGGCCTGCTATAGCTATGCTGGTAAAATTTTTAGGAATAGCGTTACTTTTGAAGCTTTGCCAACTCTTTGTGGTTTGAATCGAGGCTTGCAGTGCTGGGTCAGCGGTCTCTATTTTAAGATACACGTCGTCTCCAATGGCAATGTTTTGGTGCACAAAGGTGTGAGCGCGTGGGTCACTGCCAATAAATAGGGTAGTGGTCGAGTAAGAGGCGTATTGTTTTTGCTCTGTATCCACTGAGTACACACCGACTATCTGCAGTCTGCGGTCGTCGACCTTTGTCTGCGTTTCGACATATTGGGTATAGGAGTGGATTGAAGGCACCCGAGCGAGTGCCTTTTGCATCGGCACATCAGCAGCGACCTGTGCGGATTGGGTAATAAGGTGGAGCAACCAAGCTCCGAGCCCCAAAAATAACAATCCAATGGCTCCAGAAATTAAAAGTGTTTTTTTAGAGAATTGCTTCTTCACCCTTACATACTACGCTACTTGTCCACAGGTGGGGCTGCCGTTGTTAACATGTAGGATACAATAACAACGATATCTCGGCACCCGAGATGATGTTCGAGAAGCATCTCGGCACCCGAGAACCTTATATGGCAAAGGAAAAGTACATTTCAATGAAAGAAGCAGCCTCGTTGTCCGGGTATACCTCGGACTATGTTGGGCAACTCATCCGTGGTGGGAAATTGCCGGGGAAGCAGGTATTTTCGCACGTTGCCTGGATGACTACGCAGGAGGCACTTGAGGAGTATATGGACAACAATAAAAAGGGCGCTCCTCAGACGATGCCTATGAGTTGGACTGAAAATATCTATGCTTCTGTCGATTTGCCGCTTGTATATAAAGTGATTCTCGGTTTGACGATAACTTTAGCGGCAACATTCATCCTCTTCCTTGTATATATACTATCCGTCAGCTTCGATAAGCACATCGAGCGGTCCTACCAGCAGAAGATAGAACATATATGAGCGCGAACCAATCGGCTGTATTGGTACTCCTGCTCCTTTTCTGCGTCTATATGCGCTTAAGTACGTCGGTCGCTCGGGCTGCCACGGGGGTGCCAAAAATTTTGAATTACCAAGGGCGTTTGATGGACTCGACCGGCAACGTACTTGGTGGTGCGGGAACTAACTATTGCTTTCAATTTTCAATATATGATAACCCCGTCGTTGGGCTCGGCACTAAGCTGTGGCCGGCTGCAACTCCTTCGACTGTCACTATCCCTGTAAAAAACGGCGTGTTTAACGCTGGCATAGGCGACACGAGCGCTGGAGGCGATACGCTTACATATAATTTTCAAGATAGCGACACTGTGTATCTTAATGTAGATGTTGCGACTAAGGTAGGAGCAACCTGCGCCCCTGGCGATGGCGTGGAGGTGTTTGAAAGTCTGTCGCCTCGGCAGCGCCTTGTTGCGACAGCGTATGCAGTCAACTCGAGTACTGTTGGAGGGTATGCGCCGGGGCAAAATGCGAGCGGCAACCAGGTGCCGGTACTGACCTCAGGCAATCTTATACTTGGAGGGGTTGACCCCATATTAAGCGCTACAACTACTAATGCGCTTATTATCCAAGGTAGCGGTACCGGAGACATTCGCTTTTTCAATTCTAACAATCGAATTAATTCGACCGGTAACATGACCCTTGCGGGCTCATTATTTATTGCCGGCGGCACTGCAACGTCGTCGCTTCAAAGTGGTACGACTGGAACATCTAGTATTCAAGGTTTTTTAAATGTACTAGGAGCAAACTCAACTTCGACATTTGCCGGTGGCCTTTCAGTACAAAGTTTTTCAGTAGCCGGGCTCGCGACTTCAACTTTTGCGGGTGGTATTCGTCTCACGACTGGCTGTATATCGGTTAATGGTATTTGTTTGGATACTACTTTTTCGACCACCTCAGCCAACAACTATACGAGCGCATCGTCGACCATTCCTAAAACTTATACTTCAAATGTCTATACCGCAACGCAAACATTCGGCACTGCATCAACCTCGAATCTAAACGCAACGTATGCGTCTACAACCGTTATCTCGGCTACTTATGCATCTTCAACACAAGGTTTTTTCGGCTCCATCGTGGTGGGCACCCTTGCGGGAATTCTTAAAGCAACTGCCGGTGCTATTAGTACGTCGCTCGTCAGTTTGGCAACCGATATAACAGGCGTGCTCGGCGTGGCAAACGGCGGTACTGGGTGGGCGAGCCTTGCTGCAAACACGCTCCTGGCGGGAAATGGCACCGGAGGCGTGGCAACCACTACAGTAAACGGTAGCCTGCTGCTTTCACCAGGATCGCTTTCGCTCAATGTCGCTAATGCAAATATTTGGACCAGTCTTCAAACCTTTGCAAATGCCTCGACAACTCTACTGGAGTCAATGTCAGAATTTGCTCGAACGATACAATCGACCTCGACCAACGCTCTCGTCTTTAAAACAAACTTCACCTCTTCAGCGGGGCTCACCTTAGGTAGTACTTCAACGCCGCAAATGGCAGCACTTGATACGCTTAATAACCGTGTCACCATTGGTACTGGCGGCGGTTCTCCTACACTGTTTGTTGTTGACACAAAAAACACAGTAGGCGACCCAACAGGTGTTGATGGCGCACAATATTACAACAGCAACACGGCGCAGTATCGCTGCTATGCCAACGGCTCATGGCGCACCTGCGGTGGCCAAGCAGCAAGCTCTACCGGCGATGTGCAATTTAAAAACACTGGTGGCTCATTTACCGCAACAAGTAACTTCAATTGGAACTTAGCAAACAATGGACTCACTATTACGGGCAATCCAGGGCAAGTTGGAGATTTATTTGCACTTGCTTCAAGTACTGGTGCAATTATGTTTGATATTACAAGTGGAGGAATACTTGAATTGGCGACCACTACTGACCCGGCCATTCCTGCTTTGGGATTAAATGTATATGCAAAAGAAATTGCAGGTCGCGTACTTCCAAAATGGGTTGGTCCTGATGGTCTAGATACCCCTTTCCAAGCTAATTTTGGTTTCAATAGGATTTCAATGGTAGCGCCTGCGGGGGGTGCCGTACTTACGACAGCAATATCAGCTATTGGTACCGCCTTTACAAATACAGGCACAGTAGTAAACCCTACGCCAGCTACCACAAACTTACTAACGTCTGTTCGACGCACTACTTTTAGTACAGGCACAACAGCAGGGAGACTCTCAACACATGTTCAAAATACACTGTTGGTAACGCGAGGAAATGGATCAAACATTGGTGGATTCTTTTATACAACTCGTTTTGGCACCAGCGCTACTGTTGTTGGAAACCGTATGTTCGTTGGGCTTGCTGATTCTCTAACCCTTCCAACTAACGTAGATCCGACCACTAATACGACTCCAGGCAAGGTTGGTATGGCTATTAACGCCAACACTGGTAACTGGAAATTTGTATGGAATGTGAGCGGCTCGGCTCCAACCATCAGCGATTTAGGAGCGAGCTTTCCTGTAGACAACACAAGCTTGTATGAATTAGTAATGTATTCACAACAAAACGGAACGGTCATAACTTGGCGTGTAACTAACCTGTCCACCGGCGCTCGAATATCAAGCACCACGGCGACAACAAATATACCTACAAACACTACATATCTTGCGCCAACATTTTGGGCTGCTAATAACATAACGGCAGCAGCAGCAATAATTGATTTTGTTGGATGGTATCTTGAGGTTGCCGAATAAAACTTTATTATATGAAAAGTAACCTTAAAAAACTTGCAGCGAATGTCCTAGTACTGTCTTTGGTAATGATACCGACGGCGTTTGCACAAGGGGTAAGTAATGCATCCTCGACGCCTGTTACTGTGCCGAGCGCTAAAGCTGCGCCAGCTTTGAATCTAACATCTCCTTCCACTGATACTCCAGCACCTGTCAGTGTAGCTTCAACTTCTACTGATGTTGCGCGTCCTGAAATTGCAGCGAGTTCGACACCTGCGTTGCCACTGATTTTGCAAGGCTCTGTGACCACAATGCAAGACGCTACGACTACGCAGCCAGCGGTTACAAGCCAAGTGTTGGAAAATACTGCGAACCCGGAGTTGGCGACGAGTTCGGGTATTACTTCGACACCACTAAAGGATTCGAGCACATCAACGCCTGCAACTCAGCCAATGCCGCTGCTTACTGCAGCAAGCAGCGTTATACCGTTTCCGGTAGACGAAAGTACCTCTTCGGTGGATGTTGTTGCGCAAAATATTGATACTACGCCACCGCCACCACAGCCTATTGTGCCTGAGCCGCAGCTCGAGGTTCAAAAGCTCGCGGCTGTCATAGTCATTGATGCAGCGCCACAGCCGGAGTTTACGTTTGCGCTCACCGGCAAGCAAATTCCAACGATACGTAAAGTCGAAAGCAAAGATGGTAGCACGGTTACAGTGGAGGCAATTGCTGCACCTATAACGTCTAGGGTAGACAATGTTAAAGGAGAGGTCGCTGTTTCGGGCCAATGTACAGATGCCTACTTTGTAGTCCTCTTGTTTAAAAATGCGAATGATTACGCCGACGACCCCCGCTCGTACATAGTCAACCGCGCGTACCCATGTGTTGGCGGCGCATTCTCTTACTCCATCGCTGACCTACCAAGCACGTTGCCCAACGGCAATTACTATTTGCTGGTAGGTGAAGAGGGTAGTAAAGGTTCGTGGAAGCCTATTACTAGTCAGACGGAGATAACCATTAATAAGAAGTAAGTATGACTGACTACGTAATAGAAAATGGCATAAAGAGTCTTGTCTTCTGGGTCATCGGCCTATGCGCCTTTGCAATTGTTTTTTTTACTTTTGGCTTGAGTCCGGCATCCGGATTTCCGAAAGTCGAAGCCAGCAAGTGGCAAGCGGTGTTCCTTGGCAACAACCAGGTCTACTTTGGCAAATTAAAAGACGCGAGTGCAACCTATCTTGAGCTCAGCGATGTGTATTACCTTAAAACCGCCACCGAGCTCGAGCAAAACCAATCCGCTTCCAATCTCAACCTTATTAAGCTCGGCGGCGAAGTACATGGGCCTGAAGATACGATTCATATCCCTAAAAGCAGCGTGCTGTTTTGGGAAAATATGAAAGATACGTCGCGGGTCGTGCAAACTATCCAAAGCACTAAACACTAACTATATGAAAGACGAACACATGACAATACGGTTAGGGGGCGAAAGACCGAGTGCTCCGACTCTGCCACCTGTGTTGCCGCCCCACCCGCGCAAAAAGCGAATATCGGCGCGTCTATACGGTATTGGGCTTGGGCTTTTGCTGCTGTGCGTCATCGTCCTTGGTTTGTACGCCGCCTATGAAAAATTCTGGGGTGATGGTGCCACTATGCCCCCGGGCACGCAAAACTCCCAAGCTGCCGACAACACGAATCAAGTGGTGAGCAGGGTCGGCAATATGATGCTATTGCCGGACGAAACGCCGACTATCGCGACCGTGACGGACCTTAGCAAACTCCAGGGTCAGAAGTTTTTTGCGCATGCACAAAAGGGCGACATTGTGTTGATGTATGCACGCGCGCAAAAAGCGATTCTATATAGTCCTTCGCAAAATAAAATAATCGAAGTTGCTCCTATTACCAACGACAAGCCGTAACAATCGTATGCGAACCTTTATTACTAGCCTACTGT